>NATF01000070.1 GCA_002085205.1 Candidatus Cloacimonas sp. 4484_275
ACATGCGCTTCGAATGATTGAAAACGGTGCGGACATAATCGATATCGGCGGAGAATCGTCTCGTCCGGGCGCCAAAAAGATTAGTGCCGAAGAAGAGCTGAACAGAATTATTCCGGTCATTTCCCGTCTGCGGGAAAAATCTGATATCCCGATTTCCGTCGATACTTACAAAGCGGAGGTTGCAAAACGCGCTATTTCGGCGGGAGCTTCTATGATAAATGACATCAGCGCTTTACGATTTGACAAACAAATGGTTGAGGTTTTGCAAAAAAATGAAAATATTCCCGTAATTTTGATGCACATGCAGGGAACTCCGGAAACCATGCAACAAAATCCGTTTTACGAAGATACGGTTGAAGAAATCCTGGAATTTTTCCGAGAAAGAATTGATTTTTGTGTGGAACACGGAATTTCCAAAGATAGAATAATAATTGACCCGGGAATTGGTTTTGGGAAGCGTCAGAGCGATAATCTGATAATTCTGAAAAAAATATCCGAGTTTCGGTGTTTTGGGGTTCCGGTTCTTGTGGGAGCTTCCCGAAAAAGTTTTATCGGGAAAATTTATGAATCGTCACCCGAATCAAGATTGGAAGGAAGTTTGGCAGTCACGGCAATTGCCCACGAAAACGATGTTGAAATGATTCGGGTTCATGATGTGGAAGAACACAAGAAATTTTTAAAAGTTTTGCAAACTATAAGGAACGCCGAATGAGTTTTTTGATTCCGACGATTACCGATATTGCCGATATTTTAATCGTGGCTTTTCTGCTTTATCGTTTGTTTATTTTGTCGAGAAGAGCCGGCGGCGCCCAGATATTAATCGGATTGGGAATTCTGATTTTACTGTTTTTTCTTTCCTCGGTTTTGAATTTGCGAATGATCACATCTTTTCTGAAAATTTTGAAAGATAATTGGGTATTGGCGTTTATCATTCTTTTCCAGCCGGAAATCAGAAACTTTTTTGCTCGCCTCGCTCAAAACGATTCTTTAAGTTCCATATTCAAAAATGTCAGAAAAAGTGTGAATGCTCCGCTTTTGAACGCGATTTCAATTATGTCTCTTAGAAAAATCGGTGCTTTGATCGTAATCGAAAACAAAAGAAATCTGAATGATTTGATTGAAGAAAGCGGAGAAATTATCGATGCTCAAATTTCCATCAAATTGCTTTTGACGATTTTTAACGATAAAACGATTTTACACGACGGAGCGGTTATTATCAGAAAAAATAGAATTTATGCCTGCAAAGTCGTACTTCCGCTTTCCAAAAACGCAAAATACGCTCAACAATACGGAACGCGTCATTTGGCGGCAATCGGCATCACGGAAATTTCCGATGCTTTGGCAATTGTTGTTTCGGAAGAATCGGGAAAGATTTCCGTAGCGAAAGACGGCATTATCACAGGCGACTTGACAATCGACGAATTATCTCAGAGAATAAAAGATGAAACCAGCTGATTCTACCGGCTCAAGACCTTTTCTCATCGCGATCACGGGAGGAATTTGTTCGGGAAAAAGCACGGTTTCCGACTGGTTTGCCAAGCGAGGTTTTCCTGTTTTTTTTGCCGATAAAATCGGACATCAAATTTTGGAAGATTCCGAAATTCTCAATCGACTTCTTCATCCTCGGATTAGATTGGAAATGCAAAAAATTATAGATTCCTTTCTTTCAAAAACGGGGTTTTTAATTTTCGAAATTCCTTTGCTTTTTGAAAACGGTTTGGAAGAAGCTTTTGACTTAACAATTAATGTTTATGCCGATGAAAGAACGCAAAAAGACAGATTAAAAAAGCGAGACGGACTTTCTGACGCAGAAGCGGAAAAGCGAATTTCCGCTCAAATGTCTGCCGACAAAAAAAAGAAAAAGGCGGATGTGAACATTGTTAACAACGGTAGTATAGAAAGTTTATATTTACAGCTCGAAAATCTTTTAAATACCTTCAACTCCCTAAAATATAAGAAAATAAAAACACTTACCGAAATATAATCTTTCTTTAATTACTTTCAACGATAATCCGATTTCATTTCCTAAATGGTATAATTATTGCTATTTTATTTATCGGAGGGAACAATGAAACGAAAACTATTTCTTATTTTATTATTTGTTGTATTAACAGGCGAGTTCCTATTTTATCAAAATTATAGACTTTCCTGCAAGCGTGAAAGAATAAGAAAGCAGTTTCAGAAATATGTTTATAGTCCGTTTGGAAAAAAATTGCCGAAGGAGCCGAACGCTTTTCCAAACGAATGGATGGCTTATCAACGCAGTTATCCTTTTGGAAAAATAAAGCTAACTTCTTATTTAAGCGG
The DNA here is from genome assembly GCA_002085205.1 of Candidatus Cloacimonas sp. 4484_275. Lineage (GTDB taxonomy): Bacteria > Cloacimonadota > Cloacimonadia > Cloacimonadales > TCS61 > 4484-275. Next base: position 2,308 of record NATF01000070.1, read on the forward strand.
AATGAAGGAAGCCTCTAAAATGCACAAACAATCGGCAAATTTACGCTATGAATGGCAACTTGCCGGACCTACCAATATCGGCGGAAGAATCACGGATTTAGCGGTTTCGCCGAATTCCGAAGAAACAATTTATGTCGGTGCCGCTTCCGGCGGAATTTTCAAAACTACGGATAACGGAGAAAGTTGGGAAAATATTTTCACAGATGTGCCGGTTATTGCAATCGGAGATATTGCCGTCGATCCCAATAATGAGAATGTTTTGTATGCGGGCACGGGCGAAGCAAACGCATCCAGTTATAGTTTTTTGGGAAACGGAATTTATAAAACGGAAAACGGCGGTGAAAGTTGGGAACATCTCGGTTTGGAAAATTCCGGTTACATAGGCAGAATCATCGTTGATTATAATAATTCTGAGAGAATTTTTGTTGCCGCCTGCGGAAATTTGTTTTCCGCCAACGAGGAACGCGGAATTTATCGGAGCGATGACGGCGGATTAACTTGGGAGAGAAAATTATTCGTAACCGATTCCACTTCGGCGATTGATCTGGTGCAAGATCCGAATAATCCGCAAATTCTTTATGCGGCAATGTGGGAACGGATGCGCGGACTTAATTACAGACGCTCATTCGGAGAAACTTCCGGAATTTGGAAAACAACCGACGGCGGAGACACTTGGAGCGAATTAACGGTCGGATTGCCCGTTGGAGACGAAATCGGCAGAATCGGATTGGCAATCGCAAAATCGAATTCCGATGTTCTTTACGCTTTTATTGATATGCCGGATTACGAAGTTAGAGTTTATCGGACGGAAAACGGCGGCGAATCGTGGACTCGGACGAACGACGGCTATCTATTCGGCATGAATTCGTCTTTCGGCTGGTATTTCGGTCAGATTAGAGTGGATCCGAATAACGAGAATCGTGTTTATGTACTCGGAATGGAATTATATCGTTCCGATAACGGCGGCAACAGTTGGATTTTGCTTGCCGATTATGGAAATATGGACGAAATTCATGTCGATCATCATGCCATGTATATCAGCGAAAACAGCGGAAAAATCTTGGAAGGGAATGACGGCGGACTTTATCAATCGTTCGATTTCGGTAATAATTGGAGCAAAATAAACAATATTCCGATGACGCAATTTTATGCGATAGCCGTGGACAATAATCATCCGGAAAGAATATACGGCGGTACTCAGGATAATTTTACAATTCGCACGATGACCGGAAACATTAACGACTGGGAACCTATTTTGGGCGGAGACGGTTTTTACTGCCTTGTCGATTATAATAATTCCAATATAGTTTTTGCCGAATCTCAATGGGGAAATCTTTTCAAGTCGGTGGACGGAGGATATGGTTTTTACTCGATAAACGATCCTATGATTCAAGATAGAACGAATTGGTCTTCACCGCTGGCAATGGACCCGATAAATTCCAATGTCCTTTATTTCGGAACTTATCGAATTTGGAAATCAACTAATAGCGGAGAAAGTTGGAATGCGGTGAGTAATGATTTGACAAACGGTGACTACACAAGTTCCGGTTATCACACCGTTACGACAATTGCCGTTTCGCCCCTGAATTCGGAAACAGTTATTGTCGGCACCGACGATGGCAGAATTCATGTTTCGGTAAACGGCGGAAATAGTTGGAATGATGTTTCCGAAGGAATTCCCAATCGTTGGATAACCAGAGTTGCGGCGGATCCTTTTTCTCCGAATACGATTTACGCGACTGTCTCCGGCTTTCGTTGGGATGAACCGCTTCCACATGTTTTTAAATCCGATGATTTGGGAGAAAACTGGTCGGATATTAGCGGGAATTTGCCGGAAATTCCGATCAATTGTATTGCACTTGATCCGAATATTCCGGATAGAATTTTCATCGGTTCGGATTCGGGGATTTTCTTTTCGGAAAACGGAGGAGAAAGTTGGAGCAGTATTTCCGCAGGAATGCCGAATGCTCCCGTTACTGATCTGAAAATTCACAATGAAACCAGAACTTTGGTTGTCGGGACTTACGGTTGCTCCGTGTATAAAATCAGTCTTGATACCGATTTTGTGCAGGCTTCCGACGAATTTGCTCAAATCTCAAATGTTTTTTTGAAACAAAACTATCCGAATCCTTTCCGCGATCATACCACAATTTCCGTTCAACTCGGAAATACAAATAACAAACTTACCCAAACCGAAATATCGATCTATAATATTAAGGGACAAAAAGTTAGGACATTGCCGATAAAGTTAAACGGAAGGGAAGGAACGGTTGATTGGGACGGAAAAAACGAAAAAAAACAACGAGTTGCCAGCGGAATTTATTTTTATAAGTTAAAAATTAACGGAAAAATATTTGCCGTGAAAAGATGTATTCTCACTAAATAAGAGAAATAAATGTGAGAAAAGGGGGGAGAGATGAAAACATTTATTACCGCAATAATATTAATGATATTGTTATTTTTCGCAATGTCATTGAGGGGAGAAAAATCACCGCTTCTGGAAAAAATTGAGAATATCAAATGTCTGCATGAAAATTTTTATTCCGATAAAAATAAAACGGAAACTGCCCTTCTCAATTTAATGAAAGATGTGCATTCTCCGGAACAAAAAAGCTTGGTAATTCTTCACATTATCAAACTTTATGAAAACGATTATCAACCGCAGAAAGTGGGAAATTATTGTCAAAAAGCACTTAAAAATACTTATGATTTGATAAGTGAACTTTCCGAATCTTTGAGATGGGCAGAAAATCAATCAACGGAAGTAGGAAGCACTCAGGAAGTCGTATTTGTTTCCGAAATAAAAAAATAGGAAAAGATATTTGACAAATATTCAGGTTAATTATTTCTTAACGGCGAAGTTAGGAGGAAAAATGAAAAGGATTTTCGTAATAATTTTGTTTGCCGCTCTGATGATGAATGTTTTTGCTGAGATTGGTTATTTCAATCCGAATTTCAAACTTCCTTCTCTTTTTAATCCGAATAAAATCAAAATGTCTCATTCCATCAGTTTCATGTCCGGTGTTTCTGCCAATAATAAAGGCTTTTATCAATCTGTTTATACGAATCATATTAGCTATAATTTTAATCCCAAATTGAAGTTGCAATTGGATTTGAATTTCGTGAATAACGGAACTATGAATTTTAATAGAAACTTTGCCTTAGAAAGCAATCATGATAATAAATCGATGATTTTACCGGATTTTTCTCTTACTTACAAACCGACCGAGAATATGACTTTTAGTTTTGAATTTCGGCATTTCAATTCCGTTTCACCTTACTCATACGATTGGAGATGGTAATAATTATATAGTTAAATTTTAAGAATATTTTTGAAAATCAAAAGTAATTTAGAAATTATGATAAAATTAAACAAGATTTATAATGGAGATACTTTTAATTTAATAAAATTAATTGATAATGAATCAATCGATTTGATTATATGTGACGGACCGTATGGAGTTACTCAAAACGAATGGGAATCTTATAAAATTATTTGCTCCGAAATTAAAAAAAGGAGGAAGTTTATATTTATTTGGGAAACCCGATTGTATAGATTTTATTGATTATAGACCTTTTTTAAAATTAAATTCGAAAATTGTTTGGTATCAACCCAGCAGGCTTGCTCAGGGAAGAAAAAATTATACAAATAATTATGATATTATCTGCTATTTTTCTAAAGGAGAACCTAAGACTTTTAATTTGGATGATATTAGAGTTCCTCAATTAGTCGAATTGGAACACAGAAGGAGATGTGAAAATGTTCCTTCCGTAAAAAACGGGAAATGGGGAAAAACCAGATTTAATAATAAAGGAAAAAATCCGGGTGATGTATGGGGAGATATTAAACAATTGACTTATAAATCAAAAGAATTGGTAAGCAGAAATGTATTGAATACCATTCAAAAACCGGAAAAATTAATTGAAAGAATAGTAAAAGCAAGTTCAAATATCGGTGAAGTGGTTTTGGATCCTTTTATTGGTGTGGGAACAACTGCCGTTGTTTGTCAAAAGTTAAATAGAAAGTTTATCGGCTTTGAACAAAATATTGATTTTATCACAATGGCAAACAAGAGATTAGAAGAATTAGAAAATGAACAAAAATATTCATTTTCGTTTTATTAAATCATAATGACAAAAGAAATTATAGTAAAAAAAATTATAACTCTCATCACCAAAGCTCATTATCTTGCAAAACGTATTGGAATAAACAATATTTTGCAGCCCGGATTGGTTAAAGAAATGATTATTGCAGATAAGTTGGGACATAACTTAATTGTGTCGAAAAGAGACGCAGACGCATGTGATAAAAGCGACCCTAATATTAAATACGAGTATTTGTCTTGTAAAGAGGGTGGAACTGGTCAATTGGATAGAATGTTCAAAAAACCTGAAGAGAAAAGAAAAGAATCTTTAAAACGAATTACAAGAAACAATAAAATTTATTATGCGGTTTTTTATAAAGCGGATCAAATTAAGGTGAAAGAGATATATGCAATCGAACCTGATATTCTGTTGCAAGAAACCGAAAGACAGCTAGATAGAAGTTCAAATGATATTTCCCATGTTAGTTTTCCTATAACATGGGTGAAAGAACATGGACAACTTGTTTATCAGAACGGTTCTTTAATAAAATAAATTTTAGAAATTTAAATATCATTATTTTATAATAAGTTCCAATCGTCAAATTCTTCGTCAATTATCAGCAATTTGTCGTTCACATCTTTTTTCAGATCGTTTTTATGAACATTATCCAAAGTGAAACCGTCCGTATTGAAAATATTACTGCTAACCGCCAGAATTTCGTTTTTCCGCAAACCTACTTGCGATAAAATATCTTTTGCCGTCAAAAGTCCGCCTACCGTTACTTCTTTTCCGAAGAAATCGTTTTCGATTTTCACAACTCTGGTTTTATTTGGTAAATTTTTGTTTATCTCCTTCGAAATAATGTTAATGAATTTGTAAGCCAAAGTTCCGGTGACGAAGACAACTTTTTGCGACAATTTTTCGATGTCGGCAATGAAATCACTTTTTGATTCTTTCCAATTTTCCAGCAGTAAGCGAATCATTCCAATCCCGTTTTCCAATTGAGGATAATTATCGTAAAAATCTTCGGGAGGAATTTCGGCGTCGGCTAAAAGATAAATTTCGTCCGCGCAATATGTGTTTGGGAAATTGCCCGATAAAGTTAGTATTTCTCTTGCCGCACGGGAATCGATTCTTTTTATATCAAGAAGGTTTGTCCTGAATTTTGTGAGTCCCACGGGCACTATTCCCACGGAAAGTACATTCAGATTTTTATCGGATAAATCGGAAAGAGTGTTTGCCAACTCGGTTTTGTCGTTCCAACCCGGAACAACCACAATTTGAGTATGAAATTCTATTCCGTTTTCGGACAGATAGCGCAATTTTTCCATAATATCAAAATTGATTTTATATCGGAGCATTTTTTTGTGCAAAATCGGATTGGTAGTGTGAACGGAAATGTAAAGCGGACTCAATTTTTTGGCGAAAATCTTCTGATAATCACGTTCCGTCAGGTTTGTTAATGTAATGAAATTTCCGAAAACAAAGGAAAATCGATAATCGCCGTCTTTCACATAAAGAGATTTCCGCAAATTGGGATGCATTTGATCAATGAAACAAAAAATACAATTGTTGATGCAAGTTCGGCAGCGGTGTTCCTGTAATTCGATTCCCAATTCCGTTTCCCAATCTTTTCGGATGAAAAGATACTTAACATTTCCGTTTTTATCCCGTATTTGAAAGTTTAATAAATCGTCGCTACCATAAAATTGGAAATCCAGAAAATCATCAATAGAATGGCCATTGATTTTGAGAATTAAATCGCCCGCTCGTAATCCAAAGTCGGCGGCAAGGCTGTTTTTTCTAATTTTTTTTATTTTTAAGGGCATTATTTCTTGATTTTCTATCCTTTCGTTTAATGATAAGTTGTTTTTATTCGCTTAATTTTTGTAATATGTTCGGTTTTTCCGCCGTTTTCTTTCCGTCTGCAGTATTAATTTCTTCATTTTAATTTCCATTTCCATCTGAACGAATAATTGTAATTCCAAAGTAGGGGTAATTATGTTTCTCATTTTTTATCCCCTTTTTCCAAAAACGCTTTCATCAGATTAACCGGAACCGGAAAAACAATGGTAGAATTTTTTTCGGCGGAAATTTCCGTGAGAGTTTGAAGAAAGCGAAGTTGGATAGAAGCTGAGTTTTTACTGAGAATATCGGCGGCTTCCGCTAATTTTGCCGAAGCTTGAAATTCTCCTTCGGCGTGAATAACTTTTGCTCTGCGTTCTCGTTCCGCTTCCGCCTGTTTTGCCATCGCTCTCTGCATTGTTGCCGGAAGTTCCACATCTTTAACTTCCACGATATAGTTCTCGATTTTCACAACGGCATCTTCCGGCTTAACCACATGAAAATATACGACGGCATTTACTTTTACCGGAACATTGTCTTTGGTAATTATATCTTGAGGCGGAACATCCAAAGTAACCGTTCGGAGTTGCACTTTTACCATTTTATCAATGAAGGGAATCAGGATTATTAAACCCGGTCCTTTTGCTCGCAAAAGTCTTCCCAAACGGAAAACCACCGCGCGTTCATATTCTCGGACGATTTTTATGGCTTTTATCAAAAATAAAACAACAACGATAAATACCACAAAATAAGAATTGAAAAAATATTCGTATAACATTTTGTCCTCCCTTTTCAAATAATGAATTTTCGGCAAAATTTGGCAAGCAGGTTTTTCATTTATTCAAAGAAGAAGCCATAATCTTTTTCTTTTGATAAAAAAGAGTAATAAAAGTAATAATCGTGGCAAAAAGGTCGGAAATCGGAAAGGAAAGCCAAATACCGTTCAAATTAAGAAATAAAGGAAGAATTAAAATGAGAGGAATAAGAAAGAGAATTTGTCTGGCCAAAGATAAAACAAGAGACGGAAGCGGTTTTCCCAAAGCTTGAAAAATAGTTGCTCCTACCACTTGAAAACC
>NATF01000071.1 GCA_002085205.1 Candidatus Cloacimonas sp. 4484_275
AAGTTCCAAAGCATCATCAAATCAAATTTTTTTTCGGAAGAATCGAGAGAAATTTTCGGTAAAAACGCCGAAATTTCAATTTCCGTTTCGGAACTCAAATTTTGATAAAATTCAAATTCGAATCGTGAAATTATTTTCTTCATTTCCTCAAAATTGTCCGTTTCCCAATGCTTTTTCGCTTCTTCCAAAAAGACGGAATAATATTGTCTCATCGGAAAAAACTTTACCGAATGTCGAAATATTTGACTAAATTCCTTGTCATTTTTTGACCTGATTTTTAGTTCAAAAAATACATTTATCTCTTGTCCGCATTTGAAAACTTGTTCGAAATCGTTTTCAAAAGCATTTTGCAAATTGGTTTGGATTAAAATTCCCGAAGAGAGTTTTTTTGCCGTTATTTCGGAAAAATCGGCGTCGTTTCCTCGATATGAAGAGAGCAGAAGCATGCTGAAAGAAACAATTCCCGAAACGACTTTGCTTAATAAATTTTCGAACATTTTTTCCTCAAAAAAACTCTGACAGCATTTCTGTCAGAGTTTTTTGAAAAAGTACGATGTCAATTAAAATCCTAACCAAGGACCGATGCTCAATGTTAATCCGTTCATGTTGGAATCCGGCTCGTTTTCGATTTTAACGGATTCTCCGTTACGTTTTGCTTTCCAGCCGTCGGAAGAGTAGCTGAGAATATAACCGGCTTCGGCTCGAATTCCCAGCCAGTCCAGAAAATGATACATAAACATCACTTTCGGTTGGAAAATAAGGAAGTTTTGTTTCAGGGTAAGTTTGCTCACATAATCGTAATAATCGTCCAAATGTTCACTGCCGGCGTCATCAAAATCGTAATTGGGAATTTCGCCGTTGTCATCGGTTTGAGAAATTTTTACGGAATTATAACCGCCACCGAGGAGAAAACCGAACGAGCCGACAAAATGTTCCGAAAATGCGAATCTTTTATCGAGGGTAACACCGCCGAATTTTACTTTGTAATTTGCTTTTCTGGAAACAATCGCCGTATCGGGAATTCCGTTTTTGAAATGAATCCATTCGTGTTTGGTGGTTTCCGAGTTATCGTAACCGGCTCCCATTCCGCCAACAAACCAACCTTTGCCGACATTTCCTTTTCCGCCGCCGCCTTGAAGCAAAAATCCTTTTTCCGAAAAAGTTTCGCTTTTAAAACCAAGTTCGGAGAGAACATTATTGATGTCGGTAACATCGGGTTTATACCAAACGGGAATCCAAGAACCGCCTCCGTGTCCGACGGAATATTCCTTTTTTCCCTTTTTATGAATTTTTTTCACATTGAGAACATCGGAATCTTTATCAACCAATTCTCCATTTTCGTTTATGATTTTGTCGCGTGCTCCGAACATAAAATCAATTAAATTCCGATATAAGGCTTTTCGTAAATATCGATTTTACCGTGAGAATCCGGAGTTAAAGTTTTGGTAACAACGATTTTGCCGTTATCGTCATTTACATTTACTTCAATGTTCTGCAGTTTCTGATCCAATTTTTTCATCTCTTTGTCCAAAATTACTTCCACATTCTTTTGTGCCCACGCAAACATTCCCAAAAGAATGAAACCTACAACCATCACAACCATTTTTTTCTTCATCGTATCCTCCTTAATTTTTTGAATATTTTAGATTTTCGATATTTTGAACTTTTACTTCTCCTTCCTCGGTTTCAATTTGTCCGATATAAACATTTTTCGGAACTTTAATCGTGTAGGAAACGCGCGCGCATTCGTTTTTTCCGTAAGCAACGCTTCTGACGGTCAGTCCGTTTTCCTCGTTAACCGTAATGAAGGTGTTCTTCAGTTGTTTGAGTGAATTGGAACATTGTTTTACCGCGGTTATTTCCAGATAATCTTTGTTCCAACCTTCGATTTTGATATCACCTTTTCGGTTGAAAACATGCAAATAAATCGGAAAATTTACCTTCAATTTTTGGAAAAATATTTCCTCGTAAATCGGCTCTTGCAACAAAGTTCTTCCGTTGGAATTATCGAACGAATTTTGGGAAAAATCCGCAATCGGACCACCGGACGCAATTTCCCGATAATTCAGCGAATACAAGAAAATATTTATCACTAAAGCAATGAACAAAAATGTCTTTTTCATCATAACCTCCTTGCTATTTTCGCTTTTATTTTCAGCAAGGAGTGTGCCATGTCGTTCCAATATGTTTTATCTGCTTTTATAACAGCAAGTTATGAAGATAAATATTTTCTTCGGAGATTCCGAAAAATTATCGCTCGGATAAATCCGGCTCCGTTTCCTTATCATTTTGATAAAGCTGATTTTATTTTATGTAAACCGTTTTAATATTCACAAATTCCTTGATTCCGTAATGAGAGAGTTCCCTTCCGTATCCGCTCGATTTAACTCCGCCGAAAGGAAGTCGCGGGTCGGAGCGAACAAAATCATTCACGAAACAGCAACCGGCTTCAATTTCTTCGGCAGCTAAACGTTCTCCTTTTTCTATGTCGGAAGTAAAAATCGCGGCACCCAAACCGAATACGGAATCGTTGGCAATTCGAATGGCGTCTTTCTCGTCTTTTGCCGGAATTATGACGGCAACGGGACCGAACAATTCTTCGGAATATGCGGGCATATTTTCGGTCACATTTGTCAGAACGGTTGCCGGATAGAAATTTCCGTCCGTGTCGGGAATTTGTCCGCCGAGCAAACAAACGGCTCCTTGTTCGATGCTTTGCACAACTTGTCGGTGCAATTCATCGCGTAAATCTTTGCGAGCGAGCGGTCCGATGTTTGTGTCATCGTTCATCGGATTTCCCGATTTCTGAACCGCCATTTTTTGCAAAAGCAAACTTTCGAATTTCTCTTTTATTTCCTCCACCACGATAAATCGTTTGGCGGCAATGCAACTTTGTCCGGAATTTATGAGCTTGCTGGTAATACAAATATCAACGGTTTTTTCCAAATCGGCATCTTTTAGAATTATGTAAGCATCGCTGCCGCCGAGTTCCAAAACCGTTTTTTTGAGGAGTTTTCCCGCCTTTTCGGCAACTGCTTTTCCGGCTTCGGTGCTGCCGGTGAGAGTGGCGGCTTTGACCAGCGGATTCTCAATGACGAAATTTATCTTGTCGCTTTTGATAAGGAAGGATTTGAACACATTTTCCGGAAAACCGGCTTTGCGGAAAATATCTTCGATCGCCAACGCGCAGCCGGGAACGTTGGAAGCATGTTTCAAAATGCCTACATTTCCTGCCATAAGAGCCGGAGCGGCGAAACGAAAAACTTGCCAAAAAGGAAAATTCCACGGCATAATCGCAAGAACGATTCCCAACGGCTGAAAACTGACGAAACTTTTGGAAGCATCTGTTTCAATAATTTCATCGGAAAGAAATTTTTCGGCGTTTTCAGCGTAATAATCGCAAACCCAAGCGCATTTATTAACTTCCGCAACGCTTTCCCGATAAATCTTTCCCATCTCTTCCGTAATCAGTTTTCCGTAGTTTTCCGCATTTTTACGCAAAATTTCAGCGGCATTTTTCATCAATCTTGCGCGCGTTTGAAAATCCGTTTTTCGCCATTTCAAAAAAGCTTTCTGCGTTTTAGCGATAGCTTCTTTGATTTCCGCCTCGCTCATCTCTTTGTATTCTTTGATTATTGCGCCCGTAAAAGGATTAATTGATTTCATCTGTTTCCTCCCGCAAAATTTATTTTTTCTGCAAAACGATTCCGAAAACAATAAAAATTAGTCCGATAAAAGTTGAAAACAAAATTTTTTCTCCGACGACAAAATTAATGAAAATTAGCGACAGAAAAGGAGTGAGATAAATCAAATTGTTTACATGAGCGGTTGTTTCCGCATATTTCAGAGCGTAGAGCCAGAGAACAAAAGTGATTCCCATTTCAAACAATCCGATATAAACGGAACCGATGATTCCGTATAATCCGGGAAATTTTAAATCGGAGAAAATCAAAAAATAGATAAGAATCAGCAGAAAACCGACGGCAAAATTCAAAAAAAGTTTGATGATTTCGTCTGTCCGATTTCTAAGATTGAAAATCCAGAAAATTGCCCAAATTATCGAACTGAAAAGCGCCAAAAAAATTCCGAGAGAATTTTCCGTTCCCATTCCCGAAAGATTTCCTTTCGTTGAAATGATGACAACTCCCCCAAAACTTATGAAGATAGCGAAGATGTTTTTCAAACGAATTTTTTGTTTTAACAACGGAATTGAAAGTAACACGATCATAATCGGCCAAACGAAATTTAGCGGTTGAGCAAGTTGCGCCGGAATTAGCGAATATGCTTTAAAAAGAATGAGATAATAAAGAAAGGGATTAAAAAAACCGAGAACCATCGAGGTAAAAATATCTTTTCGGGAAAGTTTTTTCAAAAGAGAAAGCTTTTTTTGAAAACACAGGAAGGCAAAAAGAAAAAGGAAAGATGTAAGTGATGATATCAGAAGCAATTGCAGAAAATTTTCGTAACGCAGAGAAATCTTGAAAGCGGAAGCGGAAGTTGACCAAAAAAGAACCGAAAGAAAAGCGAACAGATAAGATTTTTGCCGATTTTCCATCAAATTTTTTCTTTCATAAATTTCTTGTTAAAGATCGCAGAAAACATCATTTCCGAAAACGATTTTCCAATAAACAAAGCCGATTCAAAACGGTTGCGAGTGAAATTTTCCTTCCGAGATTAAATTCCGTGAACCGGCGGAAGTTCCCACGGTTTATTGAGAAAATAGTTTAAAACGATTTTCTTTTTCCCGGAAATCACATCCGGAATTTTTTCGGAATATTTGTCCAAAACCAAGAAAAACCGGAATTTCAGATTTTTTTCCGTTTCCACTTCCCGAACGATTTTGACGCCTTCCACGACGGTTTCTTTATCGGTGAATTCCATCAAATTAGTATTGCAAATTATTTCGGTAATTTTCATTTTTGAGACGGCTTCCAATTGTTCCATCATTTTCAAAATGTCATTTTTGGTGGAAGTGAAAGGTCTTTTCGTGTTTACGATAAATTGCATTTCATAGCCGCGATTTTTGATTTCCCGTTCGTATCTGGAAAGCGTTCTGCATCCGGAAGGATCACCGCCGACATCGAGGATAACCGTTTTTTCGGTGTTTTCAATAGAACCTTTGATTTTCGGCGAAAGCATCGGTAAATCGGCAAAACGATTTTCGCCTTCCGGAGCGACCACTTCTATTCCTTCCTTTTGAAATTGTTCCACCACATCTCTGCTGCGAAAATAGGGATTCACAACATCGAGATCAACCAAAACAGTGGGTTCTCCCGCATCGTGAAGTCTTTTGGCGAGATTGATGGAATATTCGCTTTTGCCGCTTCCGAACGCTCCGATTACAATGTATAATTTTCGTTTCATAATTCCTCTTTTTTTGCGGCAAACGGAAAACCGCTTCCGCAACTTTCATTTCTATCAAAGATGACGGTTTTGTAAAAAGTCGTTTCAAACTTGAAAATGTCATCTTGAGCGGAGACGAAAGATA
>NATF01000072.1 GCA_002085205.1 Candidatus Cloacimonas sp. 4484_275
CAAGACTTGCACTGACAATTTGAGCAAGAGTCGTGTGTGCTCCTTGTCCCATATCGGTGTTTGCAACAAAAATATTAATGTTGCCATCGTTTCCAATGATAATCTTCACTTTTGAATTAAGAAATTTTTCACCGTTTCCGGTGTAACCGCCGCCGTGATAACCGATAGAAATACCAATTCCTTTTTTATCGGAATGCGATTTATTATATTGAGAGAACTCCGTCACTTTCTTTGTATAATCGGATTTCTCTATGACTCTTTCCAGGCAATCAAGGAGATGAGTTTCCGTTATTTTTTGTGAAGAAGGAAATTCGTCACCGATTTTAAAGATATTAATTTTTCTGAATTCGTAAGGATCCAATTTAAGTTCGGCAGCGATTTTATCAATGTGAGACTCAATCGCGAAAAAAGCTTGTGGCGCTCCGAAACCGCGAAAAGCTCCATTTGGCGGAGTATTACTCCTTAAAAGTCTTCCCCGAACGAATGCGTCTTCAATTCCATAACCGCCGGCGGCATGCAAAACTCCGCGTGAAAGCACGACCGGCGACAATGTTTGATAAAAACCGGTATCTAATCGATAATCGATGTTTATTTTTTTTATTTTTTTGGTTACGGAATCGGTATATGTTTCAATTTCAATTCGAGAAGGATGACGCTTTGTGGTAATTTTTATGTCGTCGGATCTTTCCAAAACGGTTTTAACAGGTTTTCCGCTTTTATAAGAAAGCAAAGCTGTGATACCGGCAATAATATTCGGGAAATCTTCTTTGCCGCCGAAACCGCCGCCTATTCCTTCAGATGTTTCCACCGTCACTTTGCTAACTGCGTCTCCCATAATGGCTTCAACCGCTTCTTTGACAAAAAACGGGCATTGCATAGTACCGCGAACAAACATGGACAAATCTTTTTTATTAAAAATCGCGATCATTGCCTGCGGCTCTAAATAAAGTTGTTCTTGGTGTTGAGTGTAATAAACCGATTTCGTTTTTATCCAATTTTCATTAATCTTCGTCTGATTAGTATGATCAATGGTAATTTCGTGCCCGAAAGCGTTTTTTTCATCATCCAAACATTGCTTGGGATCCGTAATTGCAGGCAATTCTTCAAATTCTACGGATATGTTTTTCACAAAATCTCGGAGAATTTCTTTAGACGGATGGGCGATTCCCATAATGATTTGTCCAAAATAAAAGATTTCGTCCGAAGCAAGGAAAGGTTGATCCGGTTCCGGTTCCGGAACGATATTCGTGCCCGGAATATCGGAAGCACGAACAATTGTGAAATCGGAAATATTAAAGTCGGAAGGAAAAATAATTTTTTTGATTTTTCCACGATGGAATCTGGCATAAAACAAATATCCATAGATCATATTTTCGTATGAATAATCATCAAGAAATTTCCAAGTTCCCACGACTTTAGGGCGAGCATCGAATTTTTTCACGGTTTTCATAAATTTTTCCTTTTTTATGTATCCAAAACAACATAATTTAGGTCATTTTTTACTTTTAATGCCAGCTTCAAAACCACTCCATAGTTTCTATTTCTTCCAAATTTTTTATGGGTTGCGGAATTTTGATTATTTTTTCCACTGATTTCAAATCTTTTAATCCGCTTCCCGTTAAAAGAACGACATTTTTTGAATTATTCTCAATTTTTTCCGAGTTCAAATATTTCAGAAATCCTGCAAAAGCTGCTGCTGCAGCCGGTTCGGAAAAAATTCCCGTTTTCAAGCTCAGTATTTTTTCCGCTTCCAGAATTTCATCATCGGAAACAGAAATCCACTGACCAAAGTTTGAAGTGAGGTATTTTTTTGTCATCCAAAAATTTCTGGGAATATCAACCGAAATAGAATCGGCAAGCGTGGTTGATGATTTTGAAATAAATTTTTCCCGATTTAAATTTTCAATAAGATTATTACTTTTTTCCGATTGAACAGCAACAATAACGGGAATTTTTTCTATCAAACCGAGTTTTAGCAAATCTTCAAAACCTTTGTAAACGCCGGAAATAATACAACCGTCTCCCACCGGAACAAAAATTCTATCCGGTAAAGTTCTCTTCATTTGCTGAAAAATTTCAAAAGAAACTATTTTTTTTCCTTCAATGGTGAATGGATTAAAGGCCGTATTTCTGTTGTACCAGCCAAATTGTTTCGTTGCGGAAATGCTTAAATCGAAAGCATCGTCATAAGAACCGTCAACGGGAATTATTTTTTTCCGCCGGTAAAAAAATATTCGGAGAATTTATTTCATACAGAGGTGTTTTGCCGACTTTCAGAAAAGATAAACTTCTTTCGGATTTTAACGGCAATAATTCCAAATATTCTTTCTCCTTTAACTTATCGAACAGTTTGTGTTTTTTATAGCGCGATTTAATCTTTTTGTAATAATACAATGTTTTAAGAACACCTAGCGGCGGACTTTTTTTGTCGTTTTTTGAAGAACAATGCGGACAAAGATATTGCACTTCGTCCGCCGAGTATTTTCTTCCACAGTTTGTGCATTCAAAATAATATTTTTCATTCATGATTTAGTGCCAATTACTATTGGTTTCCCGAAATAAATCGGAACAAAATTATTCGTATTCTTTCAGCAAACCGGTACGTTCGTTAAATTCCATAATTTCCTTATCCCATTCGTCAACTTTGGCAAATTGTCTTTTCCAGTAATCGTCATCGTACCATTGAGCATTCAATTCTTCCACGGTTTTTCCTTGCTGTTCCACCCAAGTAAAATATTTCAGATTATGAATTCGGCGCTTATCGTAGTAGGAAAGTTCAAGCATGTTATCTATTTTCAACCCCATCAAATCGGCTTCAAATGTCACTGCTGCGGTTTTGGAAGTAAATTCGCCCAATCGTTCGCGTTCTTCTTTTATTCTGCTTTGATACATCTCCATCGAATCGGTAGCGACCGTGAAAATGACATCATTTTCATTCATTTCGTAATATTTAGCCATTTTGATTGACCCCATTAAATTGGCGATGGAAGAGATTCCGAGGAGATGAAGTTTATCAACGAATTCGGGATTTATTTTCAATTCGTTTTTCAGGAATTTTTTCCCTTCCGGTTCGTTGAATAGTCTCATCAAATGCATATTTGCTTCGTCATCAATGCCGGCAACCATATCCATGTTTTTTATGTTATGAATCCAAGGAACATGCTTATCTCCGATTCCTTCAATGCGATGTCCGCCATAACCGTTATAGAGAAGTGTGGGACATTGCAGAGCTTCGCCGGCGCAAATTTTTATGTTAGGAAATTTTTCCCTAAGATAATCTCCGCTTCCCAAAGTTCCTGCCGAACCTTGAGTGAGAAAAAGGGCGGAAAATCTTTGGTTTTCTTTTTTTTCGTCGTTAAACACCTCTTCCATTGCCGGACCTGTTACGGCGTAATGCCAAAGAGCGTTTCCTATTTCTTCAAATTGGTTGAGGTTTACGATTTCATCTCCCCTTTCGGCTTGCAATTCTTTAACTTTATCGTAAATTTCTTTCACATTGCTTTCGCAACCGGGAGTAGCAAAGATTTCCGCACCGACTTTTTTCAGCCATTCAAATCTTTCTTTTGACATCTCTTCCGGAAGTACCGCTATGGAATCACAACCCAATAAATAGGAATCATAAGCGCCGCCGCGGCAATAATTTCCGGTTGAAGGCCAAAGCGCTTTTTGAGTAGTCGGATCAAATCGTCCGGTAACCAGTTTTTCCACAAGAGGACCGAAAGTAGCTCCCACTTTGTGAGCGCCGGTAGGAAAAAATTTACCGATTAACATAATAATACGAGCGTTTACGCCGGTAAGTTCTTTGGGAAATTCAATGTAGTTTACTTTTCCAAAACCTCCGCCGAATTCAACCGGTTCATTTTTCCAAGTGATGCGAAAAAGGTTAAGAGAGTTTAAATCCCAAAGTCCGATATTTTTTAATTTATCTTTGATTTTCTGAGGAATCAATTCCGGATTTCTCATTTGTTTATAAGTCGGAATGATAATATGTTTTTCCCGACATCTTTTAATTGTATTTTCCAAGATTTGTTCTCTGTTTTTCATATGTTTCTCCTTTATTTCGGCCAAATTTTTCAATACAAAGCCGAATTTTTATAATAAATTGTAAAGTGCAAAATAACAAATTTTAAAACATTTTTTTCCATAAATTAAATGATAATTTTATTTTTACACTCTTTTTAATTTTACGCTTTTCATTCATTGTTATTTTTCAATTATCGTTCCGGTTTTTCCTTCCAAAGCTTCTATCGCTTTTTCCAGAGAGGTAATAATTGCTTTTTCTCCTCCGGCTTTCACAAATCTAATGGCGGCAGTGATTTTAGGACCCATACTCCCTTTAAGAAAATGACCTTCACGGAAAAGTTTTTCAGCCTCTTCCACAGTGATTTTTCCGATTTTTTCTTCGTTCTTTTTCCCGAAATTTTTGCTAGCGTGTTCAACATCCGTCAGTATTAAAAAGATATTTGCTTTAACCGATTGCGCCAATACATTTCCCGCTTTATCTTTATCGATTACCGCTTCCAAACCTTTAAAAGTTCCGTCACCGTTTTTCATAACCGGAACCCCTCCGCCGCCGGACGCAATTACAATTGCTCTGGCTTTTAAGAGAGCTTCTATCGCGTTTGCTTCCAGAATTTGCAAAGGTTCGGGAGAAGGAACCACCCGTCGCCAGTTTTTTTCGCCGGTTGGCTTTACCTGTTTCACGATGTAGCCCTTTTCTTTTTGCAGTTTGAGAGCTTCCTCTTTTGTATAAAACGGTCCTACCGGTTTACTCGGATCCTGAAAGTCCGGATCATTTTTATTGACGAGTACTTGTGTAATCACGGTAACAATCGGAATGTCTTTTCCTTTTTTGAGAAAATAGTTTTTCAGAGTATTTTGAAACATATATCCGATTTGACCTTGAGTCATTGCACCGACTATATCGAGTGGTTGTGACGGCACAATTGTTTTTCCTTCTTCTTGCTGAATAAGCAAATTTCCGGCTTGAGGTCCGTTGCCGTGAGTGATTAGCATTTTATAACCGAGTGCATTCATTTTTACAAGCTGTTCACAGGTAATTGCCACATTCCTGAATTGTTCCTCTGCTGTTCCTTCCTGATGAGCTTGTTTTATTGCATTTCCACCTAAAGCGATAACAACTAATTTTGACATCCGATTTCCTCCGATTTATTTTTTTCGATAAATTTTATTGCGTAGTAATTCTTCTAATTTTGCAACGGGATTGTCTATTTTACTCAAGAAAATCATCGCTGCGATTACGAACGGTTTAAAACTTGCCTGGGAATAGGTGTGGAGAATATTTTTATCAAAAACGGTTTGAGAAACTTCGCCACGGTCACAGTTAACTCCGCTGATGTCCGCCGGTAGAGGATGCATATAAAGTGCATTATTGGTGAGATTCATCATTTCCTCGGTACATTCCCAATCAAGATGCTGTGCATTTTCTTGCAGACAAATTTGTTCAAGCTCATTTAAACCCTTTTCATCGTTTTTATGAAGAAGATCCCGTCGTTGTTCCATCACTTTAAAAGAAGCCCAAGATTTCGGACAAACAACATCGGCGTCGGTGAACGCTTCTTTCATGTCGTTGGTAATTTGGAAACTACCGCCGCTTTCTTTTGCTTGGTTTTTTGCGAGCTCGATTACCTCCGGCAGCAATTCGTATCCGTCGGGATGGGCGAGAACAACTTCCGCTCCGAATCTGGAAAGAAGGCCAATCATTCCCTGCGCAACGGAAAGCGGTTTACCATAGCTGGGAGAATATGCCCACGACATCACTATTTTTTTCCCTTGCAGATTGGAAAGACCGCCGAAATGATCCGCTATTTTTGCCAAATCGCTCATAGATTGCGTGGGATGATCAATATCGGACTGGAGATTAATTACCGTGGGACGCTGATGAAGGATTTTATTTTCAAAACCGAATTGAACGGCTTGCGCAACATTTCGTTGATATTTATCGCCTTCTCCGATAAAAATATCATCTCGGATTCCGATTACCTCAGCCAAAAACGAAATCATGTTTGCCGTTTCTCTGACGGTTTCGCCATG
>NATF01000073.1 GCA_002085205.1 Candidatus Cloacimonas sp. 4484_275
AAAATATCCGATTAACAATAAAAGCAATTCCGAAACGGGAATATGACCGCCCAGAAAATACCAACCCAAAACTATCGGAAAAACGGATATAAATGAAAACACCAAAATTATCATCGCGGCAAGATATTTTTTGAAAAACAAAAAGTTCATAGAGACCGGAAGTTGCGCCAGGATGGTAATTGTGTTGTTCTTTTTCTCGTTTACTATCGGCTGCACAAATAAAAACGGAGCAATCAGCGACAAGATGATGAAAAATCCCAAAACCCGTTGCATAAAGCGGATTACCAATTGCGGAAACACTTGCTTTGGAATACAAATCTACGCTTGCGTAAAAACTGTAGGAAATGAGAATGAACAGTAACACAAAATAGATGAAAACGGTTTTGTTCTTGAAATAGTCTTTGAGTTCTTTCCGTATGTATTTCATTTCTCAAGCACCTTTACAAAAATTTCTTCCAGATTATTCGATGCCGCGGAAAAGCGACGGGAAAGCCTTTCAAACGAACCTTCCGCAACCAACTTTCCCTCATTCAAAAAGACGAAATAATCGCAAATTTTTTCCGCATAAGACAACTGGTGAATGGACAACAGAAACAAGTGTTTTTCCGCTTTTTCGGATTTGAAAAGTCTCGCAATATCTCTCATCTGCAAAGGATCAAATCCTTCAAAAGGTTCGTCCAGAACGATTATCGGTTTCGTTGAACATAAAGCCACATACAATTTCAGCCGTTGATACCAGCCTTTTGATAAATGTTTTATTTTTTTGGAAAATATTTTTTTCAGAGAAAGTATTTCAAGAAGTTCTCCGTTTTCCGATTCTATTGCCGAATGATAGAAATTCAGGAATTCCATTACAAAATATTCGGGATAAATGGACAATTTCTCCGGCAAATACGAGATATGATTTTTTCGCTGTTTGAAGTTAGTTACGGGTAAATTTTCAATATAAACTTTTCCGCTATCCGGAAACTCAAAACCGGTAATTATTTTGATTAAGGTGGATTTGCCGGCTCCGTTCGGTCCCAAAATTCCGGTTACGGAATTTCCGGGAATTGTTAAGGAAATATTTCTGAGTGCTTTATTTCCGGAATAAGATTTCGAAATGTTTTCCAAAGTTATCATTTCACACCAAAATTTCCGTAACGAAATTTATCGCTAAAATTTCAAAGAAGCAGAATAATTTTTCGATATTTACCATTTTCCACCTTTTATTATCGAATCAAAAAAATGAAATTGACATTTATTGCGCAATAAAAAAAAGAAGAGGAAATTTTAAAAGTCGGAGATGAATAATGTATTTTTTTCGTTCTGATTTAATCGATAAAAAACCGGTTTCCGTAAATGTTCCACATAAAAAAATAATGCTTTGTTTAAACGAAAGCAGTTTAAATCCTTTTGAAATTCTGAAAAAGCAAATTATTTCAAAATTGGAAAATGTTCCTTTTAATAGATATTATAACGAAATAACCGCCGAATTATACCAAAAACTTGCCGATTACGCGGGAGTTTCGGAAGAAAATCTTGCTTTTGGAAACGGAGCCGATGAAATGCTTTATTATATTTTCAATTCCGTTCGCGATAACAATGAATCGTTCGCCGTTTCTTTGGCTCCGTCATATTTCGATTATAAAAGTTATTCGCGCGCTGTTGGTCTCGGCATTAAATTTTACGATCTTGATAAGAACTATGATTTCAATGTTGAAGAATTTTCCAAATTTGCCGATGATAAAAATTGTAAACTCGTAATCATTTGTAATCCCAATAATCCTACCGGTAACCTTTTTGGAGACGATAAAATCATTCGAACCATTGAAAACAATTACGACAGATTGGTTTTACTTGATGAAACATATTTTGAATTTTCTAAAAAAACTTTCTCCGATTACATCAATCGATTTCCCAATCTAATTATTGTTCGCTCATTTTCCAAAGCTTTTGCAGCCGCCGGTTTACGTCATCTAAGTCTGCTTATTCAGGCAATCACGGTGGTTATGCTTGATAACAAAAATATTTTTTTAAAACAAATCGAAAAAACTATTATGCTTCGGGAAAAATTGTTCAAAAGTTTATCGTTATTACCAAAAATTGAAATTAGAAACACCGCTACAAACTTTCTTCCTTTTTCATTCGGAGAAAAAACGATAGAACTTTTTGACTTTCTTTCACGTCTTCTTTCACGTCATGAAATTGCCATACGCAGAATCGACACTCATCCGCTACTCAAAAATTTTGTTCGCGTTTCCATCGGAAATGAACAAGAAAATAATATCTTTTTGGAAAAAGTAAGCGAATTTATTTCGGTAAAATAAACAAAATCCGAAATTTTTTTTACTTTATAAAATTAGTATAAAATTCCCGCCAATACCTTTTGGTTTCTTCGGGAATAACACTTTCAAATTCGGAACCGTTTCCTTTTATGCGGAAATAAAGATAATCTGCAAACAATATTCTTTCCATTTCCGCTTTGGAAAATAAATAAAAAATTTGCTCAATATTGATGTTCAACGCATGTTTTTGAAAACATTGATAAATAAAAACTTTTTCTTCGGAAGCCAATTTGACAGACTTAAATTTGTAAAAGATCGAATCCGCCTTTACAAACAAGGAAAAATTATCGTTATGAACATGCAGTAAATCATGTCCTTCGTGGTTTATTCTAAAATATAACTCTTTTGTACCGTCCTTCTTCACAATCAGAAAAGGCGTTCCCCAAAAATGATTGTTTAAATCCGTAACTTTACTTTTTTTTAAAGAAATATGAGTGGACGGAATCAAATAAATCTTGGTATATTTTTCGTTGGTTTCTTCACGGAGAATTAAATTGAAATTTGCTATTTTTTCTTTTTTCGTTTCCAAAATCGGAAAAGCCACATTTTCCTGATAGATAAATTTATCCACACAAGCACTTAGAAAAATAAGGAGAAGATAAATAATTTTCTTTCGTTTTCCAAAAGTCATATTTACCAATTTCCGTTGGGTCCGCCAAAAGCTCCCATATCATTTCTTCTCCATTATCATTAAGAACAACCGCGTTTAAACCGTTTTGAATATCGGAATATGAGACATTTAAAGTATTGGGAACCAATTCCGAACTAAAATAAATGTCATTTTCAATTCTTCCCCAAAAAATACAATTTATCAACACGGGTTCGGAATCATTTTTCAGAAATATTTTACCACCGTAAAATGCAGTGTTGGAAGAAATTGTTGCATTGATTATTTCCGGCGAAGAATCATAGCAATATATTCCGCCACCGTATTGGGATGCGGAATTATTATAAATTAAAACATTTTCCAATTTAGGCTTTGATTGAAAACTATAAATTCCCCCTCCCGAAGTGGAATTATTATTAGCTATTTTTACCCGAATTAATTTCATTCTGGACTGATGACAATAAATCCCGCCACCGTCATCCGATGAATTTCCTATTATATTCACATCTTCCAACGAAGGTGATGACAGATAAGCACTTATTCCGCCACCGGGATTGGAAATTGAAATATTGCTATCGATTACAACGGATTGAATCAATGGATTGGAATTATTATAACAACCGATACCGCCACCATTATATGATTTGTTTTTCCAAATTCTTAAAAACTCAAGTGTGGGAGAAGAATTATCAATACAAAATATTCCGCCGCCCGCACCAGACATTCCGTTTTGAATAGTAAATCCGCTCAAAACAGTTGTTGTATCTTCTCCGCTTTCAAAAGTGACTACACTCCCATTTTCGTTACCGTCAATAATTGTCTCGTTTATAAAGGTAGTATCCTTTGTAAAATAAAACTTCGATACCACCGAAATTTTTTTTCCGAAAAAATTCAAATTTTCCGCATAAATTCCGGGATTTACCAATATTATTTGTTCATTTTCAGCATTATCTATGGCTTTTTGGATAGTATCAAAATCATTCGGAACAATTAGTGTTTTTTGAGGAGCATTAATTTTTTTAGAACAAGAAAAGAGCAGAAAAAACAGACCTAATATTATCAGACCTATTTTCATATGAAATTCAATTATTGCGCAAACATTGTATATATTGTAAGTGAAATATTTATAATTGACACCAACGCACTGACAATTGCCCAATTAAATTCTACCGGTGGCGGAACAATTAAAGTATCACCCTCTTCCAATTTCAATCTGTTTTGGGGATTTTCATTTATATTTTCGGAAAACCATAAAGACGCAAGTTTTATGTTAATTACATCACCGTTTTTCCTGATTATTTTCACATATTTTACTTTTCTGATATTTTTAATTCCGCCGGCTCTGGCTAAAGCATCCGGAATATCCAATGCTTCAAAAATTTGATAATTTCCCGGGTTATTTACATAACCGATAATATTAATATTCTGACCATAAATTTTTGTTACATAAACCGTTACAATCGGGATGGGAACATAAGGTTGTAGATTTTCCTTGATTATGTCTCCCAATTCGGTTGCCGTCATTCCGACAACTCTCAAATTACCCAAAATCGGATATTCTATGGTCCCGTCCGGCAAAATTTGAACCTGCTTCGTGAATTCGGGATGATCCATTACTTCAATAGAGAGTCTGTCACCCTTTTGCAGATAATATTCATCCGGCATCGAGACTGTTTCTTGAGCAAATCCGGTTAAAAAATATAAAATTAAAAGAATAAGAAAGCATTTTTTCATTCTAACCTCTATCGTTCATTTTATTGTTTCAATTCTTGCCGCCAAATCCACCCTTATCATGTTGAATCGGCGATAATTCCCTAAAAATCTCATTATAAATTTCGTTTTGTTTCAAATGATAAGCATTAACATCGGAAACCCACATTGTTCTGCCGTCAAAATTTTGAAGAACGCCAGGCAATGTATAAAATTTCACCTGTGGTGATTTGGTTTTTCGCATTTTGTTAACAATGGCTATAAAATCATCCACTTTCATATTTGTTTCGGCATCTCTAATAATTTTGTATAAAATTTCTCCTTGCATCATAAAATTATTCTTTTTGAATTTTTTGAACATGGAATTCATAAATTCTTTTTGCCTTTGAATCCGAAGCGAAGAACCCGTTAACCATTGATTCTCTCTCCGTTGTTCCTTATTTATAAACCGAATATATTCCCACGAAAGTAATCCGTCCAAGGTTCTTTTTCCCGATTCTATATTATATTCGTCGGCAAAATCTTGCGGAATATTAACTTCTATTCCTCCCAAATAATTGATGAAATTAATCCAAGCAGGTCTGTCTTGTGCAAAATAAAATTTTATCGTTTGTTCCGTAATTTGTTTTATGGAACGAGCCAAAAACGGAACACCGCCGGTTAAATATATTTCATATAAAGTTCGCGGATATTCGGAAATAGTAGTTGCTTTGGTAAACCAGGGGATATGGGTAATCGTAACTAAATTCCTGTCCGGGAACAGTGAAATAAGCAAATATGTTCTCGGAAGTCCGGCATAAATAATGTTAATTCGTTCGCTCGTTTTCAAGACGGATAATTGAGATCTTTCCGGTTCGGAAACAACCGGTTGAGGATGTTTTTTAAATTTTTTTTCCGGTAAATACGGAATACAATAAACTTCAAAAGGAACAACCTTGGAATTTGTGTTGATATTTTCAACATTGGCTCTTTGAGATAAACCCTTCGCCTTTAAAATCAATTCATAAAGTAATGTTGTTTCGGAAACCGGATACACTCCGGGATCATTTACCGCTCCTCCGATACCGGCGTATAAATTCTCCTCCGGTTTCTCCGGTTTATCTAGAAAAAGCAAATACAGTGAATACGCAATAATTAACGCGGAAATTAATAAAAGTAGGAGTACCAGTAATTTTTTCCACTTTTCAAAATTGTTTTTTTTATACTTTGTCATTTGAAAATCAGCTGTTAATTTTTTTATTTATTTTCGTCTTCATCTTTTTTATCTTCATCCAAATCTTCAAAAAACATTTGTTTTTTTATCGTTGTCCAAACAGATTTAAACGGTTTGCTTATATTTTCCAAAAAAGCCCAGTTTCTTTTTATCGGAATAGATTTGTCTGCCTCCGGTTTATGTTGAATATTTTCTTCTTCCAAATCTTCATTACCAACAAATAAGATTTTCGTCAGAATAAAACCATAAATTTTTTTGAAAGGATTTAGAATTCGTTTTCTTATAAAGCCGGTATTTTCTTCTTCCTCTTCGTAATCGTGATAATAATATTTATGTTTGTATTTGTAATAATAATAATCGTGATATTCCTCATATTCTCTATCAAAGATATTGCTTCGAGAGTTATTTAAAATTGCTCCCAAAATTTCGGTATTTGTAGTAAGAGCCTTACGAAGGATTTTTTTAATTTCGTTGATAGTTGTTGAATATAATTTCGCCACCAAAATAATTCCGTCCACTCTTGAAAAAATATAGGAAGTCTCGGAAATTAACAAAGCCGCCGGAGTATCCAATAAAACTATGTCATATTGTTTTTTCAATTTTTGAATTAGGTAATAGAACTTCTCGCTGCCTAACATTTTAGGAATATTCGGTGGCTTTTTACCGGAAGGAAGAACAACCAATTGAGAAAATTCATCAACTTTTATACAATCTTCCAACTTGGCTTGTTCCGTCAAAACTTCCGAAAGTCCGAATTCATCTTCAAGCCCAAAAACTTTGGAAATTCTCGGCAAATGAAAATCAGTATCGACCAATATGACATTAAGTCCGTCCGAAATAAGTGATAAAGCCATATTCAAAGCTACGGTAGATTTTCCTTCGCCCTTGGTCGGACTGGAAATGGCAAAAGTGTTGTTGTTTTTATCCAAAATCAAATATTTAAAATTCAGGGTAATGTGTTTGAAAATATCAAATAAAGATAATTTGCATTCTTTATCAAACTCAGGTGCAACCGATTTGAGAGGACTAAATTTCAGTTCGGGAATATTTCCGATAAC
>NATF01000074.1 GCA_002085205.1 Candidatus Cloacimonas sp. 4484_275
AAGAAGAAACCGTTAGCGATTCGATTTTCAGCGACAAAAAGTTGTCTCTTTCTCCTTCGGTGGCTCTCGGTTTTGAATATACAATCAAAAATCAAACTTTAATGATAAAATACAAACATTCCGATTATAGTTTTCCGAACGGCATTTCTATCGGTTACAGAAATTATTCCAATACACCGTTAGATGTTATTTTGGGGATAGACGATAATTTTTATTTTCAATTTAAGATGATATTTATAACTCCTCGTATCGATTATTTATTCGGATTTACCTATTTTGACAGCATTTTTAATTATTCGCGCGGATTGGGTTTGGAATTGGGAATGAGATTAAAATTTGATTGGAAAAACGATACCAAAAGGCAATTTTAAGATAAGAGCTATTTTCTCGCAAAATAAATTCTAAAAAATAACCGCTTTTAAAATTACGAAAAGAATATTCATAATTTTAAGTTACGAGAATATTTCTATCTATATTGGGAAAAATAATTTTTGCTAAAATTCTTTTAGATAAACTTGTGTTTATTACATCTCTGAAAGTTTAGGGTACCGGATGAAAAAAATAAGTATTTATAAAATTATTAGTATTATCGCATTTATTATTCTTGTTTTTGTGCTGATGCTTCCTCAAAAATATAACATCAACAAAAAGCAGAAAACGGAAGAATGCATCAGAAATATGAAAACGATTTATGAAGCGATAAAAAATTATATGCAAGATCGAAATGAAGATTTTAACGGAACGGCTCAGGATTTGGTGCGAACGGGTTATTTGAAAAGAACTTACGAATGTCCTGAAGACGGAGTGGGAGACAAATATATTATGAGCGGTAATCATGTTACGGGAGAAATTATCGTTAAATGTCCTAACGAAATTGCTTTTCCGGATCATAAATTGCCCGAAAGTATAATTGAAGAATAGACTAAGAGGAATTTACGACCTTCAAGATTTTGTGAAATCTTGAAGGTCTTTTTTATACGAAATGAATTATCAGGAATTTTTAGAATATATTTATCAACGTCATTCGGGGAATGTAAAACTCGGATTGGAAAGAATGGAAGCGGTTCTTTCGGAGATGAACAATCCGAATCTAGAACTGCGGGGAATTCATATTGCGGGCACAAACGGCAAAGGTTCCACAGCCGCAATTTGCGAATCATTGTCGCTTTCCGCAGGTTTAAAAACCGGTTTGAATTCTATTATTTCCGGTCGAAAAAAGTGGATACGGCAATTTTTGAAGTCGGTTTGGGTGGAAGATTGGACGGTACAAATCCGTTTAAATCCACTGTTTCGGTGATCACTTCCATTTCTCTGGATCATCCCAAAAGTCTGGGAGATTCGGAAGAAAAGATTGCTTTTGAAAAAGCCGGCATCATTAAAAACAAAACTCCCGTGATTTTGGGAAAAATGAAAAATTCGCCCAAAAAAGTTATTGAAGAAATAGCCGGTCAAAAACGGGCTCCGATTTTTGAATACGGAGAAGATTTCGCGGTTTCCAATATTTCCGTTTCCACCGCCGGCACAATTTTCGACTACCAAAGCAAGCGTCGGAAATTAAAAAGTATTCGGACAAACTTAATAGGTGAACACCAAGCTTTTAATGCTTCCGTTGCTATCACGGCATTTGATATTTTTCTGGAAAAAATGAAAATCAAAATTTCCGAAACAAAAATTCGTGAAGCTTTGCAAAATGTTTACTGGCCCGGCAGAATGCAGATTCTTTCCACAAATCCTTTGTTGATGATAGACGGTGCTCACAACGAAGAAGGAATTGCGGCACTCGCCGGAAATCTGAAAAAACTATTCCCCGACAAGAAAATTTTTTTTGTATTGGCAATTCTTCGGGACAAAAGACTTAAAAAAATTTTCGATCTTATATGTCCGATTGCTTCCAAGATATTTATCACGAAAAATCGATCTCAACGAGCGGCGGAAATTGATGAACAAGTGAATTTCGTAAAAAAACACGGTGTCCCCTTTGAGACTTCGGAAAATGTTTTGAAAGCCGTCGGCAAAGCTTTAAACGAAGTTTCGGCGGAAGATGTGATTGTGGTAACCGGCTCTCTTTACACGATTTCCGAAATTCTGAAAACCGTCCGCTAAATATGGTTATTTTCTTAAAAGCGATCTGAAAATATTAAGGAAAATCTTCAAAAAATTGCCGTTTTATCGTCTTTCTTGACATCAATTTCGGCTGCCTAAAAATTTATGCGGGAGAAAATGAAAATGGAAAAAAAGAAAATATTAATCGTTACGACAGGCGGAACAATCGCCATGAAACAAAACAGTCCTTTTGGAGTTATACCAAATGACGAATTTGCCGAACATCTTCGTTCTTTTCCGCAACTTAACAATGTCGCCAAAATAGATGTGTATGAATTCTTAAATGTTCCAAGTCCTTTTATGACGCCGCAAAAAATGTTGGAATTGGCAAAACTTGTCGATAAAAAAATCGTTGATTACGACGGTGTTGTTGTCACTCACGGAACCGATACTTTGGAAGAAAGCGCCTATCTCTTGGATTTGGTGTTGAAAACGGAAAAACCCGTAATTTTCACGGCGGCAATGCGCAGCAATTCCGAACTTGGTTTGGACGGTCCCAGAAACATCGTGGGAGCGGTGAGAGTCGCTTGCGAAGAGCAAGCAAAAGGAAAAGGAGTTTTGGTTGTGCTGAACGATGAAATTGATGCCGCCCGCGATGTCGTGAAAACCGACGCCGGTAAAATAAATTCTTTTCTCACTCCTTCTTACGGGCTTTTGGGAATTATCGACCCGGACAGAGTTACCTTCTATCGAGATTTAATCATCAGAGAAAAAATTCATACGGAAAAAATCGATTCGAATGTTGATTTGATAAAATGTGTAAGCAATATGGACGGTCGCTTTATTGAAGCTTCCATAAATCACGGTGCCAAAGCAATTGTTCTGGAAGCTTTCGGAAGAGGAAACGTTCCCAGATTTATCGTGAAAGACATAAAAAAAGCGCTGGAACATAATCTTATTGTTACGGTCGTTTCCAGAACTTATACCGGAAGAGTTCTTCCCGAATACGGTTATGAAGGCGGCGGACTTTCTCTGAAAAAAATGGGCGTTATTTTCGGCGATGATTTGAAAGGCCCGAAAATGAGAATTAAATTGATGGTTCTTTTCGGCAAATACAAAACCACCGAAGCAGTTCGCAATTATCTGCAAAACAAAAATTAAACCCAACCTTTTTCGGTTTTTCCAAAAATTAAAAGATTTTGCATAATTGGGAATTATAAAAATTATTGATGTGTAAAATTGTCATCCCGACCGAAGCTATTGTCATCCTGAGCGGAGTCGAAGGATACGATGAAGCAAACTATTATTTCATCCTTCGACTCCGCTCAGGATGACAAAGATGACAAAAAAATATGTCATTCTATTTCCCGACCGAAGATAGCCAAGATGATTTTCAAAATTGTAAAGAGGATAAACAATGAAATTTGATTTCGACAAAATCATCGATAGAAAAAACACGGATTGTTTCAAATGGGATTACAACAAGGAAATTTTCGGGACGGAAAATGTTATTCCGCTTTGGGTTGCCGACATGGATTTTGAAGTCGCGCCCGTAATAAAGGAAGCGATAAAAAAAAGAGCCGAACACGGAATTTACGGTTATACTTTTTATCCCGAATCCTTCTTTTTTGCATTGAAAAATTGGCTTTTGAAAAGATTCGACTGGGAGATAAAAACCGAATGGATTTTACCTATTCCGCGCCTTGAATCGGCTCTTAATATCGCGGTTCAAACTTACACAAAACCAAATGAAAAAATTTTAGTGCAAACGCCAGTTTATCCGCCCTTTATTTCTTCGGTTAAAAACAACAATAGAAAATGTGTTGTTTCTCCTTTAAAATCAGTCGGAAACCGTTACGAAATGGATTTTGAAGATTTGGAAAAAAAGCTGGCAAACAATATAAAAATGATGTTTTTGTGTTCACCGCAAAACCCGACGGGAAGAGTTTGGACGGAAAAAGAATTACGGCGATTGGGAGATTTGTGTCTGAAAAATAATGTTATTTTGGTCTCAGACGAAATTCATTCCGATTTTGTTTTTCGCAATTCTCGTCATTATCCCACGGCAAGCCTTTCCGAAGAATTACAAAACATCACCGTTTCTATGTTTGCACCCACGAAAACATTTAATCTGGCGGGATTAACGACCTCGGCTTTGATTATTCCCAATACGGATTTGCGTGAAAAATTCCAAAAAAAATTACTGAATCTGGGCATAAAATTAGGAAATATTTTCGGAATAACGGCATTTACAACCGCATATAATTTCGGGGAAGAATGGCTCACCGAACTTCTTGTCTATTTGGAAAACAACTATCGATTTATTTGCGAATATCTCGCCGAAAACATTCCGCAAATAATCCCGACCGAAGCGGACGGAACATTTCTGCTTTGGTTGGATTGCCGCAATTTGAATCTACCGCAGGAAAAGTTGGTCGATTTTATGATAAAAGGAGCGAAACTGGGTTTGATGGACGGTTCTTTGTTCGGTGAAGGCGGAGAAGGTTTTATGAGAATGAATTTCGGAACTCCCCGCAAACTCATTGAAAAAGCATTATCTCAATTGAAAGAAGCCATCGAAAAATTGCGATAAAAGTTACTTCGCATTACAAAATTATTTCAAACCCATTTTGAAATTAAAATTAGTGGAAGGCTGTTCCGTTTCCGAGTAATGAAATTTTTTCAAAATCTTTTTAAATCTATTCTGAGACGGTTTTGTATGTGAAAAATCAATCAAAAATCTGCGAAATCCCTTTTGATAAAGTTTGTCTTTGTATTGCAACAACGAAACGGGAATTTCGGGAACAACAATGCTGATTCCGTCGCGGACGATTTTATAATAAGCGAAATTTCTGTCTTTGAAATTCGGCAATTCCTTGTTTTTACTTTGAATGGAAACCGGCATTCGCGAATAAAACAACTCGGGATAAAAATAAAGCGGAACAATTCCCATTCTGTCTTTGCCGGAAATCAAATTCGGATAATCATTCTCGATAGGATAAA
>NATF01000075.1 GCA_002085205.1 Candidatus Cloacimonas sp. 4484_275
TTATTTAGACAATTAACTAATTACTTAATTGATTAATTTTTGTCAATCGAAATTTTCCCCGAAAATTATTTGACAAAATTCATAGAAAACTTGTATTTTAAATTTAATATAAAAAAGTAAATTCGATTCGAGTTTTGCGTGCATTGAGCTTTGCTGAGGAAAACAAAACAAGGAAAATGAGATGCGGTTTATCGATTTGAAAATTTTGGTGAAATTTGAAAAAGAAATTTCTGAGAATTGGGATTACAGTTCCGCTTTCAGAGGAATTTTCGGCAGAATATTAAAAAAAACATATTGCCTTCAAAAAAATATTGAATGCAATAGCTGTGTATTCGATAATTGTATTTATTATATGCTGTTCGAGAAAAAATACGACAACACAATCTCGTTTCGTCCATATATTATAAGGCACGATCATTCCTCAAGCGAAAAAAACTCGATTCTTTTGGAATTCAAACTTATCGGAACACTTACGGAATATTTCGATCAAATCGCTTTTGTTCTTATCAAATTACAAAAACATTATCTTTTAATCAGAGGAAAAAAGTATTTTTTCAGGATAGAGAAAATAGTCGATAAAAATACGAATAACGAAATATTTAATTCCGAAGAAGGCAAAATTCTCAAAATCAATCCCCAAAAAATTTTGTATGATTTTCCAAAGTTTAATCACCTGAAAATTAACTTTGTCACTCCTCTCCGAATGAAATATAAAAATAAATTAATGAATAATTTTAATTTCGAGGCGTTTATAAACAGCCTTCACAAAAGACTTCTTTTTTTAAACGAAAATTTCGGCGACAATGACCTTGTTATTCCCGTTCCCTCTTATGAAGGAATTGTGGTCGAAAAAAAACAATTTGTGTGGAAAGAATTTTATCGCAAATCATACAGACAACATCAAAAAATGAGTCTGGGCGGAATTATCGGTTATGCGGTTCTAAAAAATGTCGATGAAAAAACTTTTATTAATTTAAAACTCGGTGAAATATTTCATGCCGGCAAACAAACCGCTTTCGGTATGGGCAAATATTTAATAACGGAGGTTAAATGAAAATCAATGTAAACGATATTGTCATCTCGTCGCTTTTGCATGATGTGGGAAAAATAATGCAAAGAGCGGAACTCTCGAATTTGCAAGACAATTATTACGATTATTGTCCGAATCAAGGGAAAACTCATATTCACGCCGCTTGGACAGCGAAATTTCTGAATGAAAACCCTCTGAAACGGGATGGAAAAATCTATGAAAATTGGCAATCGATAGCCAATCTAGCCGCCAGTCATCACAAACCGGAACAAGTGGCAAACGATGAAGAAAAACAGTTTGAAATGTGTATCGTTTTGGCTGATCGTATTTCCGCGAAATGGGATCGCGGAGCGGAAGATAAAGACAAAACTTCTCAAATTTACAAGAAACGACTGTTAACTCCCATCTTTGAAAAAATCCATCTCGCCAAGCATTCTCAAACCGAACATTTCAATATCCCTCTCATAAAGAAAAGCGAATTTAAGAAAAAAATGTTACAAGGAAATTTCTACGATAACTTCAACGAAACCGATTTGAAAACCAACGATTACGCAAATCTTTTCCGCGACTTTAAAAAAGAATATGATAATCTCAGAAATTTTTATGAAAATCATAATATTACTCTTGTTCAATTTACGGACGCTTTGGATTCTTTGCTTGAAGAATATCTCTGGTGCGTACCCGCCAATACAAAAGAAAAATATCCCTCAAACTCTCTTTATTATCACAGCAGAATAACGGCTTCGATTGCGGCTGTTCTTTTTGAATATTTCCAAACTTCCGACAAATCGAAATTAACCCTTGAACTAATTAACGATAAAGAAAAAAGATTCATTCTCCTCGGCGGAGATTTGAGCGGAATTCAAAACTACATCACCAATTACAGTCCCGACCAATCGAAATTCCTAAGCAAAACTTTAAGGGCACGCTCTTTCAAAGTGAAAATAGTTTCGGAAATGGCGATTCATTATATCCTTTCCGAATTAAATATTCCCAAACAAGTTGTTTTGATGAACGCCGGCGGCAAATTCATGATATTGCTTCCCAATAAAGAAGAGATAAAATCAAATCTACTTAAAATCAAAAAACAAATCGATAAGGAATTTTTTCAACATTTTTCCGGTTTATTGAGCCTTAATTTAAATTGGGACACTCAAATAAGCTTTTCGGAATTAAATATGGCTAATTTAAAGGAAACTCTTTCCGACTTTTTCGACAACTTGGAATTGGAGAAAAAAAAGAAATTTTTTTCCTATCTATTTGACAACAAATGGCAGACTTCCGCTTTTCTGAACTCCACCGAAAATTTATCTTCCGAAAATTTATGTGATATTTGCCACCGTCACAATGCGATTGATACCATAGATGAAAACAAAGTTTGTTCATATTGCAAAACCGATATCGAATTGGGAAAAGTGTTGCCTCGAAAAGGTGTCGGTATTTTTTGCAAAGAAAAAAACGATAAGACCTTAATCACCCTTTTTGACGGAAAATTAAATTTTGAACTTTCGGATGCACCGCAACATCTTCGAAGCGATTCTTTTTATTTCAAAATAAATGATAAACCAGATTCCTCTCACATTCCCGCTTTGCCGGTTGCCACTTTTTTGCCGAAATTCGAAACGGGCGACAATTACATTCTCGGAAATATCGAAAATATTCACGAACCGCTTTCCTTCGACCAAATCAGCGAATTTGCTTTGACTCTTCTGGATGACAACAAGAAAAAAGGAACCAAAATGAATGCACTTGTAAAAGGCGATGTCGATCATCTGGGACTATTGTTCAATTTGGGATTGCAAAACGAACAACAACAATTCTCGCTCACAAAATATGCCACTTTTTCCGCAGTGACTGATTTCTTTTTCTCGACGTATATTCCGGCTTTAATTGAAAATTCTTTCGGTAAAATTTACATCATTTATGCCGGCGGCGACGATTTTGCTCTTATTGGTCCTTGGAATCATTCTCTGGAATTTATCATGAAATTGAAAAAAGATTTTGCCGAATATGTTTGCAACAATCCGGAAATACATTTTTCCGTCGGTTATGAATTGATGCGACCGAAAGCGCCGCTCAAACACACCTTCGAACTGGCGGAAAACGCGCTGATACAAGCCAAAAACGCCGGTAGAAACAGAATTTCGATTTTTGGCGATTTGATAGAATGGAACGAAATGGATAAAATGATGGAATTCGCCGATCAAATAAATGATTGGCTCGAAAACTCGAACATCACAAATGTTACTTCGCAATTCATTTATCGCTTGTTGCAATATCACGAAATGTTCCTGAAATTTCTGCAAGAAAGAAAAGCGGAACATTTACTTTATCACGCTTATTTAAATTATGATCTGAAACGAAATATAATAAAAAAAGCCGACAATGATAAAATTACCAACGAAGAAATAGTAAAAAAAATAAGAGATGTTTTCAATTCCGAAAAAACACTTAAAAATTTTAAAATCGCTCTTTACAAAGCCATTTACGAAAATAGAAAAAGGAGGAATGATGCCTAATCAATTTGATTTTTTTAACGAAGACGATTCCGTTAAACTGGAATGGGTCAGCGACAAAGCCGAAAAATTCGCGAAAAATTTAAGTTATCCCAATAATACTGCAAGGGAAAAAGGAATTTCAAGTTCTCAACTCAGAAATTTTTATAATGAATTTCTCAGGATTCGTGATTTGCCAAAAGGAAAAGAAGAAAAATTCGCTCTCATAAAACTGCTTTACGCAAAAATCAAATACAAAAAAACATCTAGACCGAACGAAATAAAAACGGATTTTGTAAATTTCATTAAAGAATTGGTTAATCAAATCGGTACTTCGGAAAAAAGATTCAATAACGCCTGTTTAATCATGGAAGCAATCGTGGGATATTTTCCAAAAAAATAATGAGGAGGAAAAAAAAGATCACGGAAACATTCCAAAATTGCGTGTAAACGGCAGAGAAAACGAAATTGCCGTTTTATTCGGTCATTTGGAACACGAAAAGGAGCAAACTCTTCCCACCCGAGTAATTTTCCGCGATGCTCAGGTTTGCGGTGCTTATGAAGATTTCACTTCCGATAATATCGATCCCGCCAAACTACTTTCCGTGGAAGAGGCAAAAATACGCATGAACTCCGTTTTCTCCGAAGCCAAAACCGAAGTTCTCATCGACAGGTTATCGGGAACAGCAAAACGAGGCGGTTTGAGAACAATGGAACGCGTTCCTGCCGGAACGGTTTTTGAATTTGAAATTGTTTTGAGGTTATTCAAAGAAGAAGACGAAAAATTCAAAAAAGTTTTGTTTGAAGGATTGCAACTTTTGGAAAACGATTCTTTGGGCGGATTCGGCAGTCGAGGCGCCGGACGCATAAAATTCTTTGATCTTATTAAAATCGAAAACGGCAAGCCGACGGAAACATCTCTCTCCGAAGAATTAACATAAACACAGAGGTCGCTCTATGAAAACATATAAAATTTTGTGGAAAATCAGGTCGCCTTTGGAAACGGAATTGCAGAGCGATACGATTTTCGGACATTTCTGCTGGGCTCTAAAATTTGTTTACGGCGAAAAAAAACTGCTTCTGTTTCTCGATGCTCTTAAAAATAATCCCGTTTTGGTTTTATCTTCCGCTTTCCCTGCCGGTTATTTTCCTTTTCCCTCCTCACTTCCCATTTCTCACTCCGAATTAAAACAATTAAAAGAAATTTTTGCCGAAAATTTTAATTCCGATTCCGAAATCGAATTTGCCAAATTCAAAAAAAATCTGAAAAAAGTCAGATGGATAAGCTATTTCCATTGGAAAAAATTCGCCGCCGGTTTCAGCGTTATCGAGCTATACAAAGAAATGGTGGAAAATCTATCCGATTCCGAAGACATTTGGAACAATCAGAAAGTTTTGCAAGAACAACCGCTGAAAAGAAAAAAAGTAACCGTCACTCACAACCAAATAAACCGATTGAACGGAACAACTTCCAAAGAAAATGCCGGGCTTTTCGATGAAATAACCGTGTTTTATGAAAAAAACTCCGTTTTCGAATCCTATTTGCAAACGGATTTTTTCACAATGGAAGAACTTAGCGAGATATTCGGCTTCATATCTTTAAACGGTTTCGGAAAGAACAAATACACAGGCAAAGGTCGTTTCGATATTTCTTTGAAAACTTATGAATTCCGTAAGCCGGAAAATCCTAACGCCTGGTTGCTTCTTTCCAACACGGTGCCGGCGGAAGATGATTCCCGATTTTGTTTCTATGACGGTTTTATGAAATTCGGAAAACTGGGCGGTTCGTATGCGGTGGAAGATTCTCCTTTCAAATATCCGATTTTCATGTTTAGACCGGGAAGCATATTTATCGGGAAAAAACCACGGGGAAAACTTTTGCAAAATGTTCATCCTTACAACCAGAATATCGTGCAAAATTGCTATTCATTCTCGTTGGCTTTTGTTTTGAAAGGAGATACTTATGAAAACATATAAATTTATTTTGAAACCGATCACGAACATTCACATCGGAAGCGGACAGGAACTCGATCCTACGGAATACATTATAACGAACGGAAAACTTTATTACATAAATCAATTTGAGATGATTAAATATTTGAAAGCAAAATTCCCGAATGAATTTGATAATCTCTTAAATACGGCGGATTTGGCAAAAATCATTGATTTCTTTATTGAAAAATTCGATGAAAAAAATCGTCTGCTTTGGTCTTCCGCTTATCAGGTTTCCGATGATTTCGCCCATAAATACCAAGAAAGATTACATAACCCTCAAAGCGAAAATCCGCTTTATCAATTCATCAGAAACGGTTTGAACAATTCGCCCTACCTAAAAACAATTTACAAAGATAGAATACTTCAGGCAAAAACATTGCGTTATCTCGGCGATAATAATAAACCGGATATCAAAAAAGA
>NATF01000076.1 GCA_002085205.1 Candidatus Cloacimonas sp. 4484_275
AAATTATCGGAAACGATTATCTCGACCAGATTTCCACAACCGTACTTTCGAGCGATGATTTGAAAAAGATTTTAAGCAGCATAATAGAAGAACAAAAAACAAAAGAAACCGAAGAACCCAAAAAAGAATGATAAAGAATTTTTATAAATCGAAATAGCGATTTCAGAGAAAAATTTATTTACAGAATTTCTCCCATTTCTTTTTTTGCCTTCCGAATTGAAACGGAGATGTGTCCGAGTGGCTGAAGGAGCACGCTTGGAAAGCGTGTATACGGGTAACCGTATCTAGGGTTCAAATCCCTACATCTCCGCCATTTTTTGCCCCCATCGTCTAGTGGCCGAGGACGCGGGATTCTCATTCCTGAAACAGGGGTTCGATTCCCCTTGGGGGTGCCAGATTTAATTATTAAAACAAATGAAAAAATCTAAATTCCAAAATAAAAAGGGTTCGGAAAAATTCCGAACCCTTTTGTTTATGATTTTACAGTTTTATCCCGCAACAGTTAATTCTTTTATAAGAGTGGAAGCCGCCCCTACCGAAGACATGTTAAAACGGAAATTATCCGCAATTGCTTCCACATCATGTAAAAGTTGCAGAATATTTCCGGAAATCGTGAAAGGTTTCAAAGAATATTTTCTTATTCCGTTTTCCCATAAAAATCCTTCTGCAGAGAGGGAAAAATCGCCGGAAATTGCGTTTGCTCCGGAATGCATTCCTTGCAAACTTACAATCTCGATTATTCTGTTGCGTTTGCCGAAAAGTTCATTTTCTTTGAGATTTCCGGCTTTCAAGAAAAAATTCGTAGGCGAAACCGTGAGGCTGGATTTGTAACCGCGACTACCGTTGCCGGTTGATTTTACGCCGAATTTTCGCGCTGTTTCCGTGTTGTGCAGATAAGAAACAAGCTTGCCTTTATCGACAAGGACGGTTGTTTGAGCGGGATAACCTTCGCTGTCGAATGCTTGTGTCGAAAGTCCGTCGGGATGCAAAGCATCATCGATAATCGTAACTTTTTCATTGGCGATAAGTTCGTTAATTTTTCCCTTCAAAAGAGATTTGCCTTCATAAACGGTTTTAGCGCTGAAAATTCCGGAAAAAGTAGCAAGAAGCGTAGCCATCATTTCATTATTGAAAACAATCGGATATTTTCCCGATTCGATTTGCTGTCCGCCTAACAAATCCAAAGCTTTTCGACAGCTTTCCTCAGCCAATTTTTTTGCGTCGAAATCACGAAAATTTCGGCTGATGATGAAATCCATTCCCATTCGTTTGTCGTCTTTTTCGCCGGCTAAAACTCCCGCGTAAGAATAAGCGTAATTTTGAATGTCTTCTTTATTCAAACCTTTGCTGTTGGCTATTTTGGAATAGGTTTTTCCGCTTCCCATCATTGCATAAGGGACATTGAAAATCCTTTTGTCGAATTCTTTCGCATACTTTTCCAAATTTTTGGCAAATTCTACTTTTTTGTCAATTCCCACTTTTTCCAATTCATCGGAGAAAACATTCGGTTTTTTGGGAATATCGGGATAATTTTCCATTATCGGAACTTCGTCATTCACGGTAAATTTACTGTTTTCCAATGCTTTATCGACTATTTTCCTGAATGTTTCCGAATCAAATTTTTCCGTGTAAGCATAACCGACCTTACCATCTTTGATTATTCGAATTCCCAAACCTTTTTCATCGGAATAATTGAAAGCTTCTATTTCCTGCTCGTGAATTCTCACCGAAAAATTATCATTGCTCACAAGAAGTATTTCTATATCATCGACTTTGCCGTTTGCATATGCGAATATTTCTTCAAATTCTTTATTGTACATTCATCCTCCTATTTTCTACCACCGACGATTATTTCGTCAATTTTAATAGCCGGTTGACCTACGGTGGTCGGAATACTTCCGCTCACGGAACCGCACATTCCTTCCGCCAACGCCAAGTTATCGGCAACCATACTTATTTTTAGAAGCGCTTCCGCCCCATTTCCGATCAAAGTTGCTCCTCGCACGGGTTCGGCTATTTTTCCGTCCCTAATCATGTAACCTTCGGCAACCGCAAAATTGAAATTTCCCGTACCCGGCAAAACGGAACCGCCACCCATTTTTTTTGCGTAAATTCCGTATTTGATGGATTTTATTAAATCTTCCAATTTATGCGGACCGGCGGCAATATATGTGTTTCGCATTCTGGAAGCCGGAGCAAATTTGTAGGATTGTCTTCTGCCGCTTCCCGTCGGTTTCAAATTCATTTTCATTCCGCCGAGTTTATCAATCATATAAGAATTAAGAATTCCGTCTTTTATTAAAACGGTTTTTTGGGTCGGCAAACCTTCGTCGTCAATGTTCTCCGAACCCCATTTATTTGGAATTGTGCCGTCATCAATCGCGGTTACGCATTCATTGGCAATTTTTTTACCCAATTTTCCGGCAAAAACGGAAGCTCCTTTGGCAACGGAAGTTGTTTCCAAAGCATGTCCGCAGGCTTCGTGAAAAATCACGCCGCCGAAACCGTTGTCGATTACAACCGGAAACTTTCCGCTGGGAGCATAATCCGCATTTAGCATTGTTATGGCAATGCGAGCGGTTTCTTTTCCCAACTCGGCAGGATTCAAACTTTCGATAAATTCATAACCGGCTAATGCACCGGGTCCGACATTTCCCGTTTGTTTTTCGTTTCCCGAGGAAGCGACCGAATTTACCATCACGCGCGTGTAATTGCGTTCGTCTTCCGCAAGTAACCCTTCGCTGTTTGCAATTAATACTTTCTGATTTTTTTCGCTCAAACTCACATCGACTTGAGTGATATTTTGATGGTAACTTCTGGAAGCCTCGTTAATTTCTTTAATGAAATCAATTTTTTTCTCTTTAGAAACGGTATCATTGGGAATTTTGTAGTGATGTAAATTATCAATTTTTCTCACGGTCAAATCCAGGCTTTTTAAAGAAGAATTTCCTTTGGCGGCTTTGCTGACGGCATCCGCCGTTGCCAACAAAGATTTTTCGCTTAAGTCGTTTGTGTAAGCATAAATCGCCGTTAATCCGTAAAATACTCTGATGCCGACTCCGAAATCTATTCCGAAAATATTTTGTTTAATCTTGTTATCGTTGAAATAAATAAGCGAGTTGGAAGTGTTTTCGACAAAAATTTCCGCAAAATCGGCGCCATTGGATAACGCTCTGTTTAACACTGTGCTAATCAATGAATTATCTATCATTTATTCCTCCTAATTTTCAAAAAACATGAAAAAAAAATTTGCGGTTCTCGTGTCAAGAATTTCGGAAATATGCATGAATGCGATAAATTTCCGTTTTCACTTTCCGATTTGCCACAATATCTTTTTCAACTTATCTCTCCTCAAGCGTGGTCGCGATTGTCGGAAGACCGAATGTGGGAAAATCCACTTTATTTAATCGTCTCAGTCGCAGCAGACAGGCGATTGTAGATTTTGAAGAAGGCGTAACGCGCGACCGAAAATATCAGGAAGTCGAATGGACCGGACATTATTTCATGATAGTCGATACGGGTGGTCGAATGGACCGGACATTATTTCATGATAGTCGATACGGGTGGAATCATTCCGAAATCGGACGACAGAATCGACAGAGCGGTTCGATTTCAGGCGGAAATTGCCATCGAAGAAGCGGATTTGATTTTGTTTATGGTTGATGCTTTGGTGGGAATTACCGATCTTGATTTGCAAATAGCAAAAATTCTTTCGCCGTATCGAGAAAAAGTTTTGTTGGTTGCCAACAAAGTTGATAATGAAAAAATAGAACTCGATGTTTTTGATTTTTTGAAACTCGGCTTTGGAGAACCGTTTCCCATTGCCGCTGTTCAAGGAAGGAATATCGGAAATTTTCTCGATAAAATAATTTCTTCCATTCCCACTTCCGAGGAACCCGAACCGAAAGACGAAGCAATTCGGGTGGCAATTGTGGGAAAACCGAATGTGGGAAAATCCTCATTGATAAATCGGATTGCCGGACAGCAAAGTTTAATCGTTACGGATATTCCCGGCACGACTCGCGATTCCATTGATATGGAAATAAAATATCACCAAAAAAAATTAATTTTTATTGATACCGCCGGACTTCGTAAAAAGAAAAAAATCAAATACGGAGTGGAATATTTTAGCACAATGAGAACTATCGAAAGCATCAATCGGGCGGATGTTGTTCTGCTGATTTTGGATGCGGAAACGGAAATTTCCAAACAAGACCAGAAAATCGCTTCTTATGTAATCCGAAATTATAAAGAACTGATAATCGTTTTTAATAAATGGGATTTACCGGAAAAAGATAATTCCACGGTCGGAAAATATTTACAAAAAATAAAAGAAGAATTACCGTTTGTGCAAAATTCTCCCGTAATGTTTGTTTCCGCTCTCACCGGTTTGCGTGTGCAAAATATTTTGAAAAAAATAATCGAAGTTGAAGAAGAAAGCAAAAAACGAATTCCCACTTCGGAATTAAACAAGTTTTTGGAAAAAATCACGGCAAAATTTCCACCCGCTCATTCCAGCGGAAAACATACAAAAATTTACTATTGCTCGCAAGTGGAAACCAAACCTCCCACTTTTGTTTTCTTTTGCAACAATCCGAAATTGGTAACGGTTCATTATCGGCGTTACATCGCAAATCAGTTGCGAGAATATTTTCAATTCAAAGGAGCAACCATAAAAACCATTTTCAAATCGAGGAAAAAAGAGCAAGATGATGAGTAACATAATAATCGCGGTAATCTTAGCGTATCTTTTGGGAAGCATTCCCACCAGTTTTATTTTTGGAAAATTGAAAGGAATAGACATCAGAAAGGTCGGAAGCGGCAATGTGGGAGCAACGAACGCGCTTCGCATTTTGGGAACGAAAATCGGGATAATAACACTTCTTATTGATATTTTGAAAGGATTTGCGGCTATCTCTTTGGGAAAATATTTTTTGAAAAATCCATCTCAAATTGTTTTGATAATTTTAGGAATTTCCGCCATTTTAGGACATATTTTTACCGTTTTTCTCAACTTCAAAGGCGGAAAAGGTGTTGCGACTTCCACCGGAGTGTTTCTGGCGCTTCTTCCCGTTCCTCTTTTAATTGCTTTGGCGGTTTTTGTAGTTACGGTGTTTTTCAGTAAATATGTTTCTCTCGGCTCTATCCTTGCTTCGATAACACTTTTAATTACGGAATTAATCATTAACATTCGAAATTCGTTTGCCGATCTTTCGCTTCTGATTTTCGTTTTTTTTGTTTCGCTTTTCATTGTAATTCGGCATAAAGCCAATATAAAACGAATAATTGCCGGTAATGAAAATAAAATCAGTTTTCGCAAGTAGAGGAAAAAGTGTGCGGAATAATAGGAATTTATAATCATCAAAATGCCGCTTCCAAAGCGGCTTTGGGACTTTTTGCGGAACAACATCGCGGACAGGAAAGTTGCGGGATGGCGGTAACCGACGGCAAAATTATTAAATTGCGAAAAAAAATGGGATTGGTTAAAGAAGTTTTTACTCAGGAAGTTTTGGAAAATTTCAATGGAAACATTGCCATCGGTCATGTTCGTTATCCGACCCGCGGCGCTTCGTCGGTTTACAATTCCCAACCGCATCTCGTGGAGACGCTTGCCGGTCCTTCTTACGCTCTCACAAGCAACGGCGACATCGTGAATTATGCGGAAATCAGAAAAGATTTGGAAAAGGAAGGTGTTTATTTTGCCAGCAATAATGATGGCGAATTGCTCTTGAAATTTATTGTTTATCAGATTGAAAAGCAAGGGAAATCGACTGTTGATGCCATAAGATTCTTAATGGAAAAAGTAAAAGGCGCTTTTTCCACGGTTCTGGCAACGAGAAATGCTCTTTACATGTTTCGCGATCCTTTCGGATTTCGTCCGATGAGCTACGGAAAAACCAAAGACGGTTCCGTTGTTGTTGCTTCCGAAAGCAGCGCTCTCGACATTTTATATATGGATTGGTCAAAAGAAATCAAACCGGCGGAAATAATTGTCGCGGACGAAAACGGAATTACCGAAATTTCCAATGAAACAAAAATTTATAGGAATACTTCGGAAGAGCGACATTGTATTTTCGAACACATCTATTTCTCCAGACCGGATAGCGTGATTTTCGGGGAAAATGTTTATCAGGTTAGAAAAAAAATCGGAGAAATGCTTGCCGAAAACGATGAAATTATTGCCGATGCCGTTATTCCCGTTCCGGATTCCGCAAATTTTATCGCTCTCGGTTATGCCGAAAAAAAGAAAATTCCTTTTGAACTCGGTCTTATCAGAAATCATTATGTGGGACGAACATTCATCAAACCGGAACAAACTATTCGCGACGAAAGCGTGTTCCAAAAATTTAATGTGCTTCCCAACTTCTTTGAAAATAAGAAAATTGTGTTAATAGATGATTCCATAGTACGCGGAACGACTTTGAAAAAAATCGTTAAATTGATCAGGAATGCAGGCGTTAAAGAAATTCACCTGCGAATCGGTTCTCCGGCGGTTAAATATTCGTGCTTTTACGGAATCGACACACCGACTCGCGAAGAATTGATTGCCAACAACAAAACGGTTTCGGAAATCAAAGAATACATCGGAGCGGATTCGCTAAAATATCTTTCGATTCCGCAATTGAGAAAAACTGTTTCCGAACCGGAAAGCTATTGTTATGCCTGTTTTAACGGGAAATATCCGGTGAAGTAAAATGAAAATAGTATCCCGACAAGAAATCGAAAAAATAGCGAGAATTTTAAAAAAATCAAACAAAAAAATCGTGTTTACAAACGGTTGTTTTGATATTATTCATGCCGGTCATATCGAATATTTGCGAGAAGCAAAAAAATTGGGCGATATTTTAATTCTCGGCTTAAACAGCGATTCTTCCGTGCAAAAACTCAAAGGAAGAAACAGACCTATAAATGATGAAAACGCGCGGGCGATTGTTTTAAGCGAATTTAAATCCGTAGATTATATTGTTATATTTCAAGAAGATACGCCATACGATCTCATCGAGATTGTTAAACCTGATGTATTGGTTAAGGGCGGTGATTGGAAGGAAACCGAAATTGTCGGCGCCGATATTGTGAA
Source organism: Candidatus Cloacimonas sp. 4484_275 (assembly GCA_002085205.1). Lineage (GTDB taxonomy): Bacteria > Cloacimonadota > Cloacimonadia > Cloacimonadales > TCS61 > 4484-275. The sequence continues at coordinate 7,079 of NATF01000076.1, forward strand.
AAAATATGGCGGAATTGTGAAAAGTTTGGAATTCAAAGAAGGATTTTCCACCACAAAAATCATTGAAAAAATAAAAAAAACCGAGTGTTAAATGGAATATCAGGAAGATAGTGCGGTTGTGACGGAATGCGGCAAAGATTTCGTCAAATTGGAAATAATCAAAAGCGGAGCTTGTAAGTCTTGTTCTCTTTCCAATCTTTGTGCCGCCAATCAAAACAAAGTAACCGTTCGAGTTAAAACCGATTTGGACTTAAAAACAAAGTTTACCAGAAAAAAATAAATTATAAAATAATTGCAAAAATTGAATAAAAAGCGACGGATTGAAAAATGAAAATATATTTAAACGAAATGGTTTTTTACGGTCATCACGGCGTTCATCCCGAAGAACGAAAATTGGGACAAAGATTTATCGTAAATTTTTGTTATGAAACGAATTCCGAAAACGACAAAAACATTCGTCACATCGAGGATACCATTGACTACACAAAGGTTTACGCGATTATCAAAGATGTGTTGGAAAATGAAGAATTTATGCTTTTGGAAAATTGTACCAACAAAATTTTGGATTCGGTGATGGAAAATTTTCCCGGCATTATTCGCGCTGTCGTAAAAATCAAAAAACCTTCCGTTCCCATTAGAGGCACACTTCATTCCATCGAAGTGGAAATGGAACGAAATCGTTAAATTAACAGGATGAACGCTTTCGATTCACAAAATCGAGTTATTTGCTATTTGGGACTCGGTTCCAATTTGGGAAATCGTTCCCGTTATCTGACGAAAGCGATAAAAATTTTGGAAAACAATTCTAATATTTGGATCCAAAAAAAGAGTTCCGTGATAGAAACAAAACCTTACGGATATACAAACCAACCGGATTTTTTAAATTGTGTGATTGAAATTTCCACCACTTTGCCAGCGGAAGAGCTTTTGCATTTTTGTTTGCAAACGGAAAATTCTTTGGGAAGAAAAAGAAAAGAGAAATGGGGCGCGCGAACAATAGACATCGAGAAAAAGAAAAGAGAAATGGGGCGCGCGAACAATAGACATCGATATTCTGTTTTACGGAAAGGAAGTTATCAATTCGCAAAGTCTTACCGTTCCTCACGCCGATTTACCGAATCGCGAATTTGTTCTCCGTTCGCTGCGGGAAATTTC
>NATF01000077.1 GCA_002085205.1 Candidatus Cloacimonas sp. 4484_275
AAAAAATCCTTCAATTCGTTTCTGATTCCCTGTTCGTCATCAAGAATTAAAATGTTTAATTTGTTCATATTTCAAAACTCCGTTTCCCGTTTTTCTTTTCCCTTTTTCTTTCTTTTTTATATTTTCGGCAAAGATATTTTCATTCTGGTAAATTCTCCGGGTTCGCTTTCCACGGAAATTTCGCCCTTCATTTCCCGAATGATTCCGTAAGAAATGGAAAGTCCCAAACCGGTTCCTTTATCTGTGGGTTTTGTCGTAAAAAACGGATCGAATATTTTTTCCTGAAGTTCCGTCGGAATACCCGGTCCGTTATCTTCTATTTCTATAAAAATTTTGTTTTTTTCGGAGTAGGTTTTGATTTTGATTATCTTTTCTTTTTCGGAATTTCGAGAATCGGGGAATTTTTCTTCCAAAGCGTCTTTGGCATTGGAAAGCAAGTTAAGGATCACTTGCTCCAATTTGAATTTATTGCCGACCGTGAAACCGATTTGGTCGGAAAGCTGCACTTTGACGGAAACATTGTGATTTCGGTATTGTGTTTGAATCAGATTCAAGGTGTTTTCGATAATTTCGTTGACATTCAATTTTTCCAAATTGGAAGAGCTTTGGTCGCGCGAAAAAGTTCTGATGTGTTCAATAATATTTCTGATTCTGTCTATATCTTCGAAGAGTTCGTTACATTTGTTTTCCAAATAAGTATCGTCGAGTTTGTTCATATCTTTTCTTATCAGAATGTTATCGATTCCCAAAGAAAGGTGGGTGACGGGTTGGTTTATTTCGTGCGCGATTCCCGCCGAAAGTCTTCCCAAAGATTCCAATTTTGATTTTTGAATGAGAAGCGATTGCTGTTTCTGGCGTTTTTCCAATTCTTCCTGAACTCGCCTTTCCAAAGTCCGATTCATCTTTCTAATCTCTTCTTCATTCTGTTTTCTCTGCTTAACTTCTCTAATTTTGAGAACATAAAGGTAATAAAGCAAAATCAACAAAATAAGAATCAAAGCGGAAATCAAAATCAAATATCTGGTTATCAGGCGGGTTTTGTCTTTCTCTCTTTTCAGTAATTCAATCTCTTTTTCTTTTTTTTCGGTTTCGTATTTAACCTGCATTTCCGCAATTTTTTTGGAGCTTTCATCCGAAAAAAGCGAATCTTTTAGCGAAGAAAATAAGTTGTGATAATCATAAGCTTTTTTATATTCTCCCAATTTGTAATAACATTCCGAGATGCTTTTGTATCTGGCGGCAAGTATTCTGCGAATGTTCATCTCTTTTGATAATGCCAGACTTTTTTGGAAATATTTCAGCGCTTTATGATATTTTCCCAATTTATAAAATATGTTTCCAACCAAATCATAAGAATAAGAAAGACCGTTTTTATCATCAATCTCTTTTTGAATTTTTATAGCGTTTTGAGCGTGCGCCAAAGCAAGTTCGTATTTACCCATTTGGTTATAAATGTCGCCGATTGAACTTAAAACGGAAGCAACTTGAATTTTGTTTTGTGTTTCCTTGTGAATTAAAAGCGCCTTTTGAAAATATTCCAAAGCTTTATCGTAATTTTCGGTGCTCAAATACACATAACCGATGGTTTTCAAACTGAAAGCGATACCGGATTTATAGTTTAATTCTTCCTGAATTTTCAGGGATTTATGATAATATTTCAATGCTTTGTCGTAGTTTTTCAAATCGCTGTAAACATTTCCGATGTTATTCAAAGCGATTGCCATTCCGCGTTTGTAACCGATTTCTTCTTCTATTTTCAGAGCTTGCAGATAATATTTGAGAGCGTTGTCGTAATCCGCCATCGAATTGTAAACATTTCCCATTTCATTCAAGGTGAAAGCGGTTCTTTTTTTATCGCCGATTTTTTTGCGAATGGCAAGCGCTCGGTTCAGAAATTCCAGAGCAATGTCATATTTTCCCAATTTATTGTAAATTTTTCCGATGTTATTCATAGTTCGTGCAAGGCTTGCTTCCGTATCCTTAAATTCTTCTTTCAATTTCAAGGATTTTTGCATATATTCGAGAGCTTTTTCGTTTTCGCCGATAAAATTATAAACATCGCCGATGTTGTTCAAACAATTTGCCACTCTGAGGTTATCGTTTTTCTCGGAATAAAATTTTAGTGCTTTTTTATAATAATTGATTGAATTTTGATAATTATCCAACATATAATAAACGCTGCCGAGATTGTGATATATTTTCGCCAGTTTTTCCGACGGATAATTTGTTTTTTCCGCCAATTCCTTTGCCTGCAAACCGTATTTGAGAGATGTTTCGGGATTGATGTAAATGTAACCTTCCGTTAAATTGATGAGGATGTCTATTTTTTCGTTTCCCGCGGCGCTTTTCAAAGCTGTTTGGAGACTGTCGAGATTTATTTTTCCCGCTAAATTCGAAAACAGCAAAAATATAAAAATCAGAAAAAATGTTTTTTTCAATTTCGAACCTTTTTCAAAAGCAATTCCGTGATTCCCATATTATAGCCGACACTCGAAAAAATAATTTCGTTTATCTTTTAGTTCCTTCAAGTCTTTGTTGGAACGATTTTGAGAGTAAATAATTAATTCGGTGTCGTTATTTTTGAAATTTTCTATTTTTTCTTTGATTTTGTTAATCATTCTGGTTTCGGGTTCGTTTGCTATTTTTCCGCGTATAAAGACGATTTTCTTTTTGTCGTCTGAAACCGACGCCGCTATTTTTTTTATCGTTTTTTCTGTTTTTTCGCTCCATTTGGAAGTTATGTCGATAAATTCTTTCGGTGTTTTTAAGTTTGCGATGATTGCGGTATCTTCCCAAGCAATTGTTTTGATGATGACATTTGCGTCTCCGTTGGAATTGCGAACCGATGCTTCCAAATAAATGTTGTCGTCTTTTTTCCGAAGATAAGTAGCGTTGAAATCGAGCGAATCGTTTTCTCCGTCAAAATAGATGTAAGAAATTTCTCCTTCCTCGGAAAGGGAAGCGAGCAGGAAGTTTTTCCACTCTTCGGCTTTGACCTGTTTTCCATCGACGAAGACGGAAATTTTCAATTTCTTTTCCGTTTTCTTTTCTTCCTCTTTTTCCTCGTTCTTTTCTTCCAAAGCGATAAATTCTTTTCCGTCGTAATATTCCAATCTTCCTTTCCAACGAACCGGAATTCCCAGAAGTTTAAGCGAACAATTTATCAATTTCGTGCGATACCATTTGGGAACATATTTCAGGTTGAGGATTTCGTTTGGATTCAAAGAGCCGGAAAAATAAGTCCAAACGAAATCGGAATCAACTACCGTGTTTTCGTCTGCCCAGTTGACGACATTTTGCACGGTTTGCGTATCGGCAAAACGATTTTTTCCTTGAAAATAGATTTCCGTCACTTCATCGATAGCGCTTGAATCTGGAATTTCGCAAAGTTCTTTAATGTCCCATTTTTCAACCATTGTTACGGGAATTTCCAATTTCGGAGAGTTTTCCAAACTTCTCAACACCTTCAAAAATTCTTCGGAATTTCCGGCAATATCATCAAATTTTTTCATAAATTTTTCGCGGTCGGAATAATATTTTGATGAATCGGAAAAAGTATGAGTTTTGTCATAAAATTTCGCGAATTTTTCGCCGTTTTTTTCGGAGCATAATCTGTCTTTTCGTTTCAAATTTGCATTTTCCCGCATCAAATCGAAATTGTCGCCCAGAACTTTTATCGTATCGTTCGGATTCGGTCTGTTCGGTGGAATCGGGAAAAGAAAATTGACATTTTCATCGAGATTTTTGTTTTCCGAAGCAGTTAAAACGAGTTCGGTATTTTTCATCGTATTGAAAATTGCGTGAGCAAATTTTCCGTCTTTGAAAGCGGTTACATAAACCGTTCCTTTTCCGAGCGGAACCGTCAATTCTCCGTTTTCGTCGGTTTTCAAATCTATCATGGAGAAAATTCCGCCGTATGAAGCGGCGTAAATATTTATCCTGGCTTCCGAAAGCGGATTGCCGTTTTCATCGTGAACTTTGAGATGACAATAATCGAAATCGGTATAATATTTTATCGAACTGAGATAAGTGACATGATTTTCTTGTTTGATAATATCGGGACTGTCGAAATCGCCGAAAACTTCGGAAACAATCAAAGTGGCTCGTTGGGACGAATTGCTGAACCAAGTCGAATTCAAAGCGTTTTTCGGTTCGGCGGCGCCGATATATTTCCAACCGGTCGGCGTCCACACTTCCACCCAAGCATGATTATTGTCCGTAAAATTCCAAAAAGGAACACTCGCCGGACGCGCCGGAATTCCGACGCTTCTTGCCGCCGCAATGAAAATAATCATCATTTCTTCGCAACGACCGTAACCGCGTTTGATGGTTGTCAGCGGCGCTTGGTCTCTGCCGTGCGTGCTTTTAAAAGTCATCTGTTCCGCCGTCCAAAGATTGACGAGAATTGCCGCTTCCTCAATCGATTTTGCATCTTTCACTTTTTCATTTAATTCTTGATAAAATTTTTCGCGATAATCCTGAAGCGGTTCTTGAGAGACGCGATAGGGAAGAACGAAATGGAGAAAAATATTTTCCGCATACTCTTTGGTGTAAGGAAATTCTTTGGATTTTAAAGCGTATCTGATATTTTTCATCAAAAAATCCGCGTCAAGCACGGCTAAATCGTTTGCACTGCAATTGGAAAGCGGCGGATTGAGTGTTTATGAGATTCAATAATTCTTCGGAATGTTCTCCCGAGTATTTTTCAATTCTTTCGGTAAGCGATATATCGGCAAATAAAAAAGTAAAACTGATGATTATTAAAATAAAGAAAGGTATTTTTTTCATTGTTTTTCCTTTGCATATTTTTGGAAGCAAAAAAACAGAACAAGCAAATTTTATACAAGAAAAATAAAAAAATATTCAAACGGGCTTGACACTATTTGGCGATTTTACCAAATAGGAAAATATGAAATTGCCGAAAAACAAAGATATGAAGAAATGGCGAAGGTTGTCAAAGCGATGGCTCATCCGACTCGCCTGTTTATCATTGATGAACTAAAGAAAAAACCGCATTGTGTTTGCGAATTGACGGAAATGATCGGAGCGGATACAAATAGAACGAATAAAACATTGAATTTCAAGAAAAATTTGGTAGGAAGAAGATAAAGATGGATGAACATCGTCATCATCATGGTTTTGACGATTCGACTATTTCGGAGAAAAAATTATTTTATGTAACGGCATTGAATGTCGTTATCACCATCGCGGAAATAATCGGCGGATTGATTTCCGGCAGTTTGGCGCTTCTTTCCGACAGTATTCATAATCTCAGCGATACGATTTCCATAATGCTGAGTTATTTTGCTCTGAAAATTGCGCAAAGACCCAGAAACGAACATAAAACTTTCGGTTATAAAAGAGCCGAAATAATCGCCGCTTTTATTAACGCTTCGGTGCTTTTGGTGATTTCTCTTTTCCTGATAATCGAGGCTTACAAAAGATTTCGCCATCCCGAAGAAATAAAAAGCGAAATTATGATAATTGTGGCAAGTATTGGGCTTATAGCTAATTTTGTTTCGGTTTTTTTGCTGGAAAAAGATTCTCATAAAAGTTTGAATCTCAAGTCCAGTTATCTTCATCTTTTCAGTGATACGGTGTCTTCCGTGGGAGTTGTTTTGGGCGGAATCGCCATCAAAATCTGGAATATTTTTTGGATTGATCCTCTTATAACTCTTCTTATTTCTTTGTATATTATCGGCGAAACTTGGAAAATTATCAAAAAAACAGTGGATATTTTGATGCAATCCGCTGCGGCTTTGGATTATGAAAATCTGAAAACCGATATTGAGAAAATTAATAATGTAAAAAACATCCATCATGTTCATACTTGGCTTTCCAACGACAAAACAATCTATTTTGAAGCTCATCTGGAATTGGAAGATATGATGCTTTCCGAAACTCAAAAAATTTACAAGAAGATAGAAAAAATTTTAAAGGAAAAATATAATATCAGCCATTTAACCATCCAATTCGAAGTTGATGTGGGATGTGATAAAAATATGTTTGAAAATAAAAAAGAAAAACGGAGGAAATGATGGAAGAAATTAAAGTTCTCGGAAGCGGCTGCACAAAATGTAAAATGTTATTCGATAACGCAAAAAAAGCCGCCGCCATGTCAACCAAACCGGTTTCGGTGGAGTATGTCGATGATATTGATAAAATCCTCGATTTCGGAATAATGGTTACACCGGCTCTCGTAATTAACAAAAAAGTTGTTGCGGCTGGAAAGGTGCTTTCCGCCCAAAAAATTTTGGAAATGTTGAATTGAAAAAGAAAACGGTTCTTTTCATTTGCACACATAATTCGGCGCGTTCCCAGATAGCGGAAGCGCTGACGAATCATTTCTGGAAAGATAATTTGTATGCGGAAAGTGCGGGCACAATTGCCACCGAAGTTAATCCTTATGTCATAAAGGTGTTAAATAGTCTGGGAATAAACACGAAAAATCTATATTCCAAAAGCATTGAAAAATTTGCGAATGAAAAATTCGATTTGGTGATTACCGTTTGTGATCATGCAAAAGAGGTTTGTCCGTTTTTTCCCGCAAATAATGTTTTACATAAAAATTTTTATGATCCTTCTTCGACCAAAGGAACAGAAACGGATAAATTCAATGCTTTCACCGCAACTCTGAACGAAATTTTTCAATGGCTGAAAGAAATTTTCGGAGAACCGATTCAAAAATAAAAGGAGTATTTTTTGAGAAAGTTTTTATTTTTCCTGCTTGCCGGTTTGCTGATTTTTTCGATTTTAAAAGCAACCGAGCAACCCGTTGTCAGATTCTATCTATTTTATTCCGACGATTGTGATATTTGCCACGATTTGATGAAATACACCATTCCGGACTTGGAAAAAAAATACAATCTGGAATATCAACTGTTTGAAATTTCCGATGAAGAAAACATGAACTTGTTAATAAAATTGGAAGATAATTACGGACAAACCGCCGGAATTCCTGAGATTTTTATCGGCAAATATCTTATCGGAGGAGAGGAAGCGGCAGTCAAATTGGAAGATTTGGTACGCAAATATTCCGAAACCGGATGTGAATTTCCTCGACTGTCCTCATCCCAAAAATCAGAAGTAAAAAAAATACAAACGGAAAAGAAGAACCAAATCGACCAGAAAACTCAAGCGGCAACAGCAAAAACCGAAAAATCGAAAAATCCTGTTTCCCAAAAGAAAACGGAAAACCAACAAGCTGTTCTGTCAAAAGAAAAAGATGACAATCCGGTGCAAAAGAAGAAAGTTCCGGTTTATGTCGCGTATTTTTTCAAAATCGGTTGTAAACATTGCGATCGCACATTTTACGATTTGAAAGCGCTGAAACAAAAATACCCACAATTGGTTGTGCGCGAATTTAATATTGCCGATAAAGAAGGAATGCGATTGAATGAAGCTTTGTGCGAACTTTACGGTGTTCCCGAAGTTAAACATCAGGCTTCTCCGATGGTTTTCATCGGTGATAAATATTTTTCGGGAGAGGAAGCTCGTCTAAAAAATATGGAACCGATAATTTTGGAAAACTTATCTTCCGAAACGGAAGCTCCTTGGACAAAAGCCGCGCCTCTTCTCGAAAATTCGGAAAAAACGATTACGGAAAGATTTGAATCTTTCGGAATTTTCACGATTATTGTCGCCGGTTTAATCGACGGTATCAATCCGTGTGCTTTTGCCACGATTATTTTCCTGATTTCCTATTTAACTCTTCTCGGCAGAAAAGGAAAGCAGGTTTTAATAATCGGAGCGGTGTACACTTTTGCGGTTTTCATCACTTATTTTTCGGTTGGAATCTTGGGTTTGAGCATTTTGGAATATTTGCAAAAGCTGAAATTCCTTACTCTTTTGATTAAGTTTATTTTTCTTATCACCGGAATTCTCGTTTTGATATTTGCTTTTTACAGTCTCTACGATTTCTATCTATTCAAAAAAGGAAAAACTTCGGAAATGGTGCTTCAACTTCCCACCAAAATTAAACAAAAAATCCACAAATCCATTCGGGAAAAGAGCAAAATTCGTAATTATGTTTTAGCGGCTTTTCTTATCGGTTTTTTGGTTTCGCTTCAGGAACTTTTTTGTACGGGACAGGTTTATTTGCCCACTCTTGTTTACATGAGTCGTCTTTCCGGTTTTAGAAATTTGGCGTATTTTTATTTGGTAATTTATAATTTGTTGTTTATTGTTCCTTTGATTATCGTATTTTTGTTGGTCTATTGGGGAATGTCCTCGCAAACTTTGGCAAAATGGATGCAAAAAAGATTGGGGACAATGAAAATTTTGATGGCGATAATTTTTCTTTTATTGGGAATTATTCTTATCGTTTCAGCGCTTTTTAAATAAAAATTAAAAAGGAAGGTGAAAATGAAAATTATCATTCCGGAAGATTTGAAAACATATTTGAAATCTCACGGAAAAATTCTTTCCGTGGGAATGTTTTATGTTCCGCGTGGCTGATGAAATGTGTGGAAATCGCCGTCCGGTCGGATGGCTTCACCCTTAAAAAATCCGGAGAAATTCGAGAAATTTGAAGTGGACGATATTACTCTTTACATCGAAAAACAATTTCTTGAAAAAGATGAAATCGAATTTCTGATGCCTTTTGTGAAGAATTTCAAAATTATAATTGAACGATAAAAATCGGGATTAAGGAAGCCGAAGAATTTTTTTGCGGGAAGAAGATAAAAACTCAATCCATTGCTTCAAGCCTTTACCGGTTTTTGCCGAAAGTTCGATGATTTCCATTTGAGGATTGACGCTTTTTATATTGCTTTTGATTTTCCGCAAAGAAACATCAAGGTAAGGCAAAAGGTCTGTTTTGGAAATGATGCAAAGCTGAGAATTGCGAAAGGCGAGCGGATATTTGAGCGGTTTATCTTCACCTTCGGTAACGACAGACCAAATTTCCGATGTTTTCCACAAAAAGGATTTCCACATTTTCCAAGTTGATTTCATTTAAAGCGTTTTTGATCCAACTTGATTCCAAATGACAATCACCGATTTCCACATTTTCCAAGTTGATTTCATTTAAAGCGTTTTTGATCCAACTTGATTCCAAATGACAATCACCACCGAAAGGTCCCGTATTTATCTGATAAGCTCCGATTCCGGCGTTGGTTATTCTTTCCGCATCCAAAGTTGTTTGAATATCACCTTCGATTACGAAAATTCCACCTTTGATTTTTTCCGCCGTTTTGGTAATAAGCGTGGTTTTCCCGGAGCCGGGAGAGCTCATCAAATTTAAATAAAAAATTTCTTTTTCGGATAGTTCACGACGCAATTGAGAAGCTATTTCATCATTTGCGCCGAGAATCTTTTTCATTACTTTAATCTCTTTTTCTTCCATAAAACATTCCTTTTTATTGTAAAATTTTTTGTTACAATCCCAGAAACCGGATTCCCAAACCGCTAAACAGAATAATTGCTCCTTTTTTGGGAATTATGAATTTTGCATTCCTTCCAA
>NATF01000078.1 GCA_002085205.1 Candidatus Cloacimonas sp. 4484_275
TTCGCAAAAGGATCTCACTCAATTATCTGGAATGCTGATGACGAATTGAAAAATTCCGTAAGTCCCGGAATATATTTTTATAAATTAAATGTTAACGGAAAAACCGAAGCAGTTAAAAGGTGTTTGCTTTTGGAATAATAAAAATGCTTTAACAAGCGTGCCCACGAGACGAAACAGGAAGAATCGTGGTACACGCTAATTATTAGGCACAATATCCAAATGAATATAATAAAATAGCGCATTTATTTTGGAGAACTACCTATACTTCTCAGTTTTTTCAGATTTTCTTTAATAATTGTCCATTTGATTTTTTGTGCAGAATTATTTAATTTTTTCAAATAATCGGTCTGTCTGTTATTAAAATTTTTTATTGTAACTATTTTGTAAAACATCTGATCTCTAAATTCCGCGACATAAGTGTGAATATATGATAATTCCGTAGTAAAGTTAAGAAAATAAAAATCCTCTTCATCTTGATTATATTTTTCGTTATATAAAACAACATATCCGTCTGGTGTCAACGGATAACCGCAAATTGTAGTATCGACAGCTGACCATGAAATTAAGGCATTCGGATAATTGATATTTATTTGCATTGTATCTGGCGAAGCAGGCTGACAATAAATTGTTACTATTTCATCTTTAATTAACGAATCAATTGTTGTTTCATTACTAACTTTTAGTTTCACACTGTAAGTTCCTTCCGAATTATAGATATGAGTGGGATTTTGTAAAAAAGAATCATAAATTCCATCATTTTCAAAATCCCAATTCCAACTCGTTGGTTCACCTGATGATGTATCGATGAATTGGATTACCTCGCCTACAAAAGCATTTTCGGGTGAAGAAAAATTAGCTTTTAAACCATAATACAATATTTGAATTTCATCATTGGAAAGTGCTCTATCATAAATTCTTAAATCATCAACAAAACCATTGTAAAAACTTTCGTCGGAAGGATAGCCGATTCTTAAGTTTCTATCTCCCCTCAACACCGTTCCTTGAATTGAATGAGAAAATGCTTGGTAATCATTAAGATAGAGTTTAATTTCCGAACCATTATAAACATAAGAGAACATTGTCCATTCTTCCGCATAATTCGGTACTGCGAGCGAATCGCAAAAATATGATTCGATATTAGTATTTAATCTTAGGAATACCTGATTTAATTGAGGCAAAATACCCAGATAAAAACCGTCATTATCCCAATTTGTACCGTCTTCCAAAAGCATTTGCATTACAGGAGAATTACTGGATTTTATCCAAATGGACACAGTAAAAGAATCTCTGATGCCATAATCATATAGCCTTTTCGGAAACTCAATATAATCATCAATTCCATCCAAATAATAAGCTTGATTTTCATTTCCGAATCTGTCGGTTGCCGATATCGGACCATATATTGTTCCGTCATTCCCGTTTCCGGTGTTATCATTTGCATCTCCGCCAAAAGGATAATAGGCAACCAATCCTTCATTTAAGTCTGCTACCACATTTAAATAACAAATCATTACAAAAAAAATAATAATAAAAATCTTTTTCATTTTTACTCTTCCTCCCATTCTGATTATTATCCCTCGAAAGGTTTTATTCTGCTGTAAAAAACACATTTTTGACGGACTCGTAAAAAGTCCGAGATTGTCATTCTGATCGTAGTCGAAGAATTCCGTAACTACCTGCTTTGTTGTATCTTTCGTCTCCGCTTAAGATGACATTTTCAAGTTTGAAACGACTTTTTACGAAACCGTCATTTTTACATACTGCATAATATCAAAAATTAATTATTAGAAAGAATAAAAAACACTTATGGTTTTTTTTAGGATCCCTTATTATAATTGTAAATAATTACTTCCTAAAAAAGTTTTTTTGTCAAGTACAATTTTTATCCTATTTACTTCTATTTTATAATATTATCTCCATATAATTTTTAAATGTGGTAGCAATAAATGAGACTGATCAAATTAATTCCTTTTTTTGAAGGTAATTACACACGGAAAACCACTAATCTCGTTTGTTTTGATTCTGAGGTTATCAGTCGAATTCTAATTCTGATAAACGATTTACTCATACGCAACCACTTCTCCTTATAAAATGATATGCTTTGTACATCATTCCCGCAAATGATCCGCTGACAGGTTGTATATTTCGCATTATGATGCAACGATATATCAAGATTTTGTCCAATGAATTGAAAATATTTAGCTTTTGCATAAATTGATAAATCGGCAGAATACCGGAAGAGTTTGTGAGTGTTCCGCTACTGAATTCTGTCTTCATTGTTTTTACTTGCCAAAATTTCTTATCTATTTTCTTTCTCACCTTATCAGTGCTCCTTTTGTTTTCTATAACTTTAATGACAAATTATAATTGGAGCACTTTTGGGGAAAGTACTTTAGAGATTTAGGTTTCAATGTTAAAGGACAAAAAAATAAAAACATTAATTCACAACAAATTCGCAAAAGGATCTCACTCAATTATCTGGAATGCTGATGACGAATTGAAAAATTCCGTAAGTCCCGGAATATATTTTTATAATGGTTTTACAATACGAAAACCTGTTATCAAAAGTTCAAATATTCGAGAAAAAGCTTTTCTAAAGAAATAATTATTCCGTCTTTCTTATTTCACAATCTTCGATATCTTATTCCTATATCGCTTAAACCTTTCTTTTTGTAAATTATACTTGACATATTATCATCTATAGTGGACATTGCAATTGAGGTAAATAAAATGAAATTGAGAAATTATTTAAAAGTTTGGAGAGCAAAGCGAAATATCACTCAAGCCGATCTGGCAAAAAAGGTTGGTCTAAGCAGACAAACTATCAATTCCATTGAGAAAGGGAAATTCATTCCGTCTGTCCTGAGTGCAATGAAAATCGCCAAGTTCTTTGAAACTCATATTGAAGAAATCTTTTACATGGAGGAATAAAATGACATTAAAAGGAAACTATCAGTTTATGTTCACTGTTCAACTATTGGCTGGTATTTTGGCTTATTTAGCTATGTTAAAATTTGGAACTATAGGAATCATTATTGGTTTTATACCGTTTCTATTTGCATTAATTGCAGTTCATAAAAGACACATACCGGATGAACGGGAAACTTCATTGATACAAAAAACGGATTCCTTGCAGGGAATTGTAGTAACATTAATAATGGCAATGGTTTATATGTATTTCCCTCAATTGAATTGGTTTTATGTCTTTGTGGCCTCGATTAGTATTGTCAGAGGAATTATCGGTTTAATACTGTTTACCGCAAACTAGATTCCGGTCTTTCAAGCAGAAAGTCAAGGGTATCTACAACATAAAAAGAGGATTTGAAAAATTTGTCTTTGATGTAGATACCTTTGATATACTCTAGTAACCTGATACAAGAAAACTTGTGTAACTTGCGTTTTTGCAGATAAATGCCAAACTAAGAAGACTTCAAGAGGTCGAAGTATAAATTATACAAGAAACTCAATAATCTCTTTAGTCGTCAGTATAAAGAAAGTTTTGATTTCAAAGACAAATATTCTTACCTAAGCGGATTAGAGGCAACAATTTCACGATTTATTCATATGACTTCTGCACGAAGGTCACGGATATAGAGGAAACGAAAAATTAGAATTTTGACAGCGGAGCTATTACAGACTGGTAACTCATTTTGAAATGATGAATAATATTGCTTATCAATTAAACTCCACACAATTTTAGTGTAGCAAAATCAGAGAAATAATTTTTCGTGTGTTTAACATTTACACAAGAAAGTGTTATAAAAATCGTTTATTTCATCTTCAAAATTTTTTCGGCGGCTTCGATTCCGGCGACATAACTTTTCCAGCCTTCGTGAAATGCCAAAATCGGTATTTTTCTAACATCCGGGTTAATAATTAAATCCGCCTTATCGAGAGACAAATCGTTCTTCAATAATTTCTGCGTCATATTATCGATGCTGTGTGATAAAATACCCAAAAAATTCATTTGATTTTTCTTATGCTGTTCGCTTTTTTCCGATTCATCGTTCTTTTTGATTCTTTCGGAAAAATTTTTAACAATCGGAGTCATTGACTCAAAAAGGTGTTTTTCTATCTTTTCTTTCAGAGTTAGTCGGCTTTTCAGGAATTTTTTCAAAATTCGATAATCATCCACCATCACGGCTATTTTGAATTCGGAATCGGTGAGCAAATCAATTGGAAGCGGATTCACAATTCCGCCGTCCACCAAAATGTGATTTTGATATTCATAATGCACAAAAAAACCGGGAATGGAAATGCTGGCGCGGATAGCCGGAATTAAATCTCCCGATGAAAAAACAACCTGTTCGCCCGTTAAAACATCCGCCGCCACACATTTGAAAGGGATTTGTAAATCTTCAAATTTTCTCACGGGAAGCACTTCCGCAAGCAATTTCTCAACCGCTTTTCCTTTCACAAATCCGCTGGAAGCCGGCAGAGTAAAATCAAATATTTTCCACAGGTTTCTAATATTGATTCCGAAAGCCAATTCTTTCATTTTTTCAAAAGAAACACCCGCCGCAAACAAAGCTCCGATAATCGAGCCGATGCTGCAACCGCTCACTTCTTCGATTTTAATTCCGCTTCTCGTTAGAACTTCCAAAACTCCAATGTGAGAAATTCCTTTGGCACCGCCGCTTCCCAAAGCAATTCCAACCTTTCTGCCGCGAATTTTTTCTATAATCTTTTCGTTTTCCATTACCCCTCATTCAGAATTTTAATAAAACATCTTCTTCTTTTGTGTTGTCTGGTTGGAAAAAATTTCCATTGAGCTTGAACTTTGTTGTTACTTTCCAGTTCCACATTGGTTTCCGCTTTCTTAATTTTATTTTTTATGAATACTCTAATCAGTTCGTTAAAAAGCAATGTGTTTACGCCTTTATTTTGCAAATCGGGACGCACGCCGATAAGATACAAATCAACCATATCATTTTTTTTCAGAGCACGCAGAATATGAAGAAACCCAAATGGAAAAATTCTTCCTTTTGCTTTTTGAAACGCTTTGGAAAGCGAAGGCATCGTAATTCCGAAAGCGGCAACTTTGTCATTCTCATCGAGAATAATGGAAACGAACTCAGCTTTTATAAAACCGAAATATTGCTTGATATATTTGTCTATTTGCTTTTCCGTGAGCGGAACAACTCCGTAAAGTTCGTCGAAAGCGGCATTCAAAACCGCAAACATATCTTTGGCATAAGGAAGAAAATCTTTCGATTTTTTCGCTTTTAAGGAACGCAAATGAAGTTTTTTTTTCACAATTTCGGCGATTTTTTCAATTTTTTCGGGAACTTTCTCCGGCACGGTTACTTGAAATTCCACCCAATCCACATCTTTTTTATAACCGAGTTTCTCCAAATGTCGCGGATAATAGGAATAATTATAAATAGTAGCAATCGTTCCGAGTTCTTCAAATCCCTCAATCAGCATTCCTTCCGGATCCAAATCCGTAAATCCGAGCGGACCGTGGACCGCTTCCATTCCAAGTTCTTTTGCCCAACTTTCCACGGTTTGCAATAATGCTTCGGAAACTTCTTCGTCGTCCACAAAATCTATCCAACCAAAACGAACATAATTTTTCCCCCACCTTTCGATGAACCGTCTATTAACAATTCCGGCTATTCTGCCGACAATTTTTTGGTTTTTGTATGCTATCCACAATCTCACATCGCAAAATTCAAACGCCGGATTTTTTTTCGGATTAAAATTATTTTTCTCATCAAAATATAGCGGAGGAATCCAATACTTGTTATTCTTATAAAGTTGGTAGGGAAATAAAATAAATCTTTTTAAATCTCTTTTATTCCTAACTTCTCTAACTCTTACGCTCATAATCAAATCATCTGAAAATTGTCTGATCTCTTTCGGGTCCGACGGAAATTACGGAAATTTTAATTCCCAATAATTCTTCAATAGCCGAGACATATTTTTTGGCATTGGAAGGAAGATAACTGAATTTCTTCATTCCGGAGATATTTTCTTCCCAACCCGGAAGCTCGATATACTGAGGTTCTATTCGTTTCAAAATATCGGAGTCGAAAGGAAATTCATCGATAAAATTATCTTCCAATCGATATTCCGTACATATTTTCAAAGTGGAAAAACCGCTTAAAACATCCAACAGCGTCAAAGCAATTTCATCGACACCGTTTATCATTGCCGTGGACGACCGGTTGTGGAGCCATATTCATTACCTTGTCGCCGAATTTTTTCTCCGATTTCATCTTTAAGCTCGGAAACGGTCCTTCCCCAACTCGTGTGTAATAACTTTTGTAAACACCCACGACTTTATCTATTTTTTGGGGCGGAACACCTAAACCGACGGAAATCCCGCCGGCAATCGTATGCGAAGAAGTCACAAAAGGATATGTTCCGAAAAAAATATCCAGCAAAGAACCCTGCGCTCCTTCAAACAAAATATTTTTCCCAGCGTCATATTCGTTATTCAATAAATAGGGAATTTGAAGCAGATATTGTTCTACGGACTCTCCGATTTTTAACAACGATTCCGTTAATTCCTGCAAGTTTTCCGATTTCAATCCATGATATTCATAAATGATTTTCAATTTTTTAATTAACTTTTCCTCATCAAAAAGGTCGTACATTTTCAGCCCTTTTCTGGCAATTGCATCGGCATAAGTAGGTCCGATTCCTTTGCGAGTGGTTCCGATTGTCGTTTGAAGTTCATTGTTTTCCGCTTGTCCGTCTAAAAGTCGGTGCAACGGCAAAACCACATTTGCTCGCGGATCAATGAAAAATCTTTCCTCAAAACGAATGCCCGATTTTTCCAATTCGCCTATTTCGGAAACCAATTGAAACGGATCGATTACCACTCCGCTTCCCAAAACGCAGATTTTGTCCGGATACAAAATTCCCGAAGGAATAAGGTGAAAAACATACTTTTTTCCTTTCAAATTAATTGTGTGCCCGGCATTGTTTCCGCCTTGGAAACGAGCAATTATATCGGATTTTTCGGCTAAAACATCGACTATTTTCGCTTTTGCTTCGTCTCCCCACGCACAACCCAAAACCGCAATCGACGACATTTGAACTCCTTTTGAAAATAATTCTATCGCAGAACTTATTTTCTATAAAAAAATGTCAATAAATCAATTATGCCGAAAAATTTATTGACTTCAAATTTTGCCGGAGAAATTTGATTTTCAGGAGGAATGATAAATGGAGAAAAAAATAAGAGTTATGATAGCCAAACCGGGATTGGACGGACACGATCGAGGAGCAAAATATATCGCGCGAGCGCTTCGTGATGCCGGTATGGAAGTAATTTACACCGGAATTCGGCAGACTCCCGAGCAAATCGTAAATGCCGCCATTCAGGAAGATGTGAACATCGTCGGACTCAGTCTTCTTTCCGGAGCTCACAATTTTCTCTTTCCCAAAGTGGCGAAACTTTTAAAACAAAAAGGCGCGACGGACATAATTCTTTTCGGCGGCGGCGTTATTCCGGACGAAGACATTGAATTTCTCAAACAGAAAGGATTCAAAGCTATTTTCACTCCCGGAACTTCCGCCCAAGAAGTAGTGGATTTTATTTACGAGAACATCAAATAAACCGGAACGATGAAGAAAAAATTTTTTACCGGAACGATGAAGAAAAAATTTTTTAATTACAAATCGCTGATTTTGGAAATTTCCGACGACGCTTTTGAAGCCTTTTTGACCATTAAAGACACAAATTCTCCCGTTTCGGAAGATGATATTATTTCGCTTATCAAATCCGCCGGCATAAAGTTCGGCTGGGAAAACGCTCAAAGACTCAATGCGGAAAAAAAGATAGAAAAACAATTTAACAAACCTTTTCTAATCGCGGCGGGAAACAAGCCTCAAATTAATTATAAATTTACGCCTGTTCCCGAAATTTTCCTGAAT
>NATF01000079.1 GCA_002085205.1 Candidatus Cloacimonas sp. 4484_275
TTCCGGTAGATAAATTATCAATGACGGAAATTTTATGTCCCATCGATAATAATTTTTCCGCAAGATGAGAACCGATAAATCCGGCTCCTCCGGTAATTAAAATTTTCATAATATTATCTCCTGCTATTGTGAAACAGCATTCTTTATAACAATGAACACTGTGGCAACTTGAGCTGCAATTCCCATAAAATCTTTTGCAAATTCCCAATAATCAAATTCCGGTTTTTCAGGAATAAAAATCATATCTCCCACTTCAATAACGGTTTTTTTAGTTGGTTTTAACCATTCTCCCGTTGAAGCCCTGATTATTCTGATTTTGCTTTTCCTCGGATTCCAAGAAAAACCACCGGCTTGTTCGATATAATAAAGATAATTTTTATTCGGAACATAAGTAATTAAACCCGGATTCTTTACTTGCCCGGAAACAGAAACAGTGGAAATTTTGCTGGGAAAATAAATATAATCCGCATCTTTTAATGCTACATCGTAAGAAGAATCCTCTCCATTCCAAAGTTTATTAAAATCTATGGAAAATTTTCCGATTAATTCCCTGGATTTAGTTTTAAAATATTCATATTCAAGGGGTGTCATATCTTGAATAGACATTTTTTTTAATCGTTCAAATTCCGTATCAACAACATCTTCTTTACTTCTTCTTTGAATAAAAGCATTTTCAATATCCGCCCGAGCCGTAGGTCCGCCACATTTTTGTAAAATTTCCAAAAGAGTTGTTTTACTATCTTCGATTGAATAATCGCCGGGAAATTTAACCTCTCCGAAAACGGTAACGGAGTTTTGTTCGTGGAATTCGGGAATAGTACGAATATATATTCTGTCATCACTTTGAAGTATATAATTTTCGGAAATGTCGTAATTATCCAAAATTTTTTCTACATTAAAAAACAAAATTTGCGTATCTTTTCCATCTTCCTTAAATCTTACCAGTTCTCCTTTTTCAAGAAATGCATCTATTTTCAAACCAAACGCCATTTGAATCAAGTCTGAAACGCTGTCTCTTCTTCCGAAAAAAATTCATCCGGAGCCGAAGTGATTTCAGGAACATAATTTGCCCGATTTATAGCCTCTGAAACTCGACTGGTAGGCGGTAAACGATAAATTCCGGGATTTTTGACATTCCCGACAACCGATACTTCATACAGTATCGTTTCCATATTTTCTATCGAAAAAATTGAAAAAGACCACAAAATGAGAATGGCAAAAAATCCAATTTTTTTCATTTATTCTCCGATTTCATTTTTAAGCTCAAAAGTTAAAAATTACTAAATTAGTCAATTCTTTTTCCCCAATTTTTCCTGTTTTTTTAACTTTCCGAATATTATATTTTATATATTTTCCTTTCAAATTCCACAAATTAACCCCTTTTTATTAACATTCCGAAAAGACCGGAAGCAATATCTATTCCAGCATGAAATTGGAAAAAATCTTTGATTTCATTTTTTTGTCAAATTTTTTCCGTTTGCATTTTTTCTATCAAATAAGAAAGACTTTTATTAAATCTGATTTGATTAATTTTTCCGTTTTTTTATTGAAAATGATAAAACACAGAATTCTATTGATTATCGCAATTTTTTATTGTCTAATTATACAGAATTTTTTAATTACCTCCGCGAAGATAAAAAATCTCTTGCCATCATTTCATCACATCAGAAATTTGTCACATGATAGAAGGAGAAGAAAATGTTGGATGAATTTGTGATTAAGAAATTATCTAAACTTTTCACTATTATTTCCAATGAAATCAGAATAAAAATAATTTATACCTTGATGGAAAACGAATCTCTAACAGTAACCGAACTTGCAGAAAAAATCGGAGTTGCGCAAAATACTCTTTCCGCGCATCTAAAGATACTGTATGATGGCGGATACATTAACAAATCACAAAAATGGCGTAATTCGCATTATTATCTGAAAGAACCGAAACTTAAAGAAATTCTGGAAATCGGTTCTTTGATTTTATACAATAAATGGGAAGGAAATTGGGAAAAGATTGCGGAAGCCAAAGCAAAAATAGAAAAAATAAATCAAAAAAGAAAGGAGACAAACAATGGAAAAAATAATTCCTAGATGGGAATGGCGTACTTTCGGTGAGGGATTTCCGGAAGAAGAAAATATCAAAAAATATGAAGTAACTCGTGTCCGTGAAACAGATGAAATTTATATTCTATCGCATAAAAGTAATGACAACACCAAAATCAGAGATGAATTGATGGACATTAAAACTCCTTTGAGAATAAACTCGGAAACAGGTCTCGAGCAATGGACTGTCGTCATGAAAGCCGGTTTTCCAATTCATATAAATGATTTGGCAATTGTTTACAAAGCGTTTGGTTTACCGCTTCCCTATTTGAAAAAGGACGAATATCCCTACGAAGAATACATTACGGAACTGATTGGAAAAAATCCGCTTTTGAGAACGGTAAATGTTCATAAAAAAAGATTCGGATACATCATTGATAATTGCATTGTGGAAATAGCGGAAGTGAAATTTGATGATATTGAATTAAAAACAGTTGCCGTAGAACACGCGGATCCCGAACTTGTGCTGAAAACCGTGAAAAAACTCGGTTTGAATAAATATGAAAACATCAATTATATTAAAGCGATGAAAAGAACTTTCGGAATTCAATATTAAAAGGAGCAACAATGTCAAAATATGCAATTCTTGATATCGGCACTAATTCCATTAAGTTTTTTATTGCCGAAATTAAAAACGGAAAAATACACACGATTATTGACACGAATAATATTTCCAGGCTGGGAGAAGGTCTTCAGAAAACAGGCAAAATTTCTCCGGAAGCGATGGAAAGAAACACTCAAGTTTTGGCGGATTTTCTCAAAATTGCCGAAAAAGAAAATGTCGAAGAAATTACTGCCGTGGGTACAATGTGTTTGCGTACCGCCAAAAATGCTTCCGAGTTCATAAAAAAAGTCAAGAACGAATTGAATTTGGAAATTGAAGTAGTTGACGGCGAAGAAGAAGCGCGCCTTTCTTATCTCGCCATTCTTTCCACTTTGGGAATCGCCGACAAAAATGTTATCGTTTTCGATACCGGCGGCGGTAGTACGGAGTTTATCTTCGGAGAAGGCACCGAACTGAAAAACAGAATCAGTCTGAATATCGGAGCGGTTTATCCCACGGAAAAATTTCTTCTTTCCGATCCGGTTACCGACGAAGAATTGAAAACAACATTTTCCTACATAGAAAATTTCTTTGCCGAACATGATTTGAGCGGAAATCCGGATGTACTTTTCGGAATCGGCGGAACCGTAACCAGCATGGGCGCCGTAAAACACAAAATGGAAAAATATAATCCCGAAATTATTCAAGGTTCCACTATGGAATTGGAAGAAGTGGAACGCCAAATCGAATTATATAAAAGTAAAACAATAGAAGAACGAAAAAATATTACCGGTTTACAACCAAAAAGAGCAGATGTGATTTTAGCCGGCGCCGCCATCGTTAAAACAATAATGAAAACTTTCGGAAAAGATTCTTTCATCATCAGCGATCGCGGACTCAGACACGGTTTGATGTACGACAAATATATTGCTCGTTAATTTGTTTCGGAGGATGTAAATGACAAAAATATTTTCTAACAGAACAAAAGAGTTGGAAGCCAATATTGACGCTTATTTGGATAGAGTGGAAAATGCCGGATTGATTTTTCTGGAAGGCGTAAAAGCATATTTAAACAAAAAAAACGAAAAATTTGAAAAACATTATCAAGCCATTTCCACACTGGAAAGCGAAGCAGATAATGTTCGTCGGGATATAAAACACAAACTTTACACTTATATGCTTATTCCGGAATCGCGAGGCGATGTTTTGGGACTTTTGGAAACGATGGACGATGTGATTGATATTGCCGAAAAAGTGTTGGAGCAATTTTCCATTGAACAACCGGAAATTCCGGAATTTCTGAAAAGTGACTTCTTGGATTTAGCCGAGCTTTGTTCCAAAACGGTGGAAGAACTCGTAAAAGGAACACGCGCTTTCTTCCGAGAAATAAAACTTGTAAACAATTATGTGAATAAAGTTCATTTTTATGAACACGAAGCGGATGATGTGGAAGAAAATCTTAAGAGAAAAGCATTTAACAGTGCGGAGATCAAAAGATTAAGCAGAAAAGTTCATATGCGTTATTTCGCCGAAAAGATCGCTTTGGTCTCCGATGTTGCCGAAGCGGTGGCGGAAAGACTTTCCGTTTATACTATCAAACGCAGAATCTGATATTAACGCGGGAGTGAATTAAATGATACGAATAATATTTTTCCTTTCCAGCGGACTTTTTCTGGGCTGGTCTTTGGGAGCAAATGATGCGGCTAATATTTTCGGAACTGCGGTAGGCACAAAAATGATTCGTTTCCGAACCGCTGCCATAATTTGTAGTATTTTTGTAATTATCGGAGCGGTTGTCAGCGGAGCCGGAGCTTCTCACACTCTCGGGAAATTGGGAGCGGTCAACGAATTGGCCTCCGATTTTATCGGCATTTTTTGCTTTTCTCATTTTTCATCTTGTAAAATACATTTTGGAAAATTCCAAAATTCATCTGCTTCGCCTCGACGCTTATACCAGAATGGGACTTCTTCTTGTCGGAGCTTTCGGATCATATAGTTTGGGAGCAAATAACATAGGCAATGTAATGGGAGTTTTCATTAATTCTTCGCCGTTTAAAGACATCACAATCGGTTCTCTTGTTTCGCTGAGTTCAACGCAGCAACTTTTCTTTCTCGGCGGAATCGCCATCGCAGTCGGAGTTTTCACTTACTCAAAAAGAGTGATGATGACCGTGGGTTCGGGGATTTTCAAACTTTCTCCCGTCTCCGCTTTGGTGGTTGTGCTCGCCAGTTCATTGGTTTTATTTATTTTTGCGTCGCAAGGATTGAAACATTTTCTCACATCACACGGTTTACCTTCTTTTCCACTCGTGCCGGTTTCCAGTTCCCAATCCGTTGTTGGAGCCGTGATGGGAATAAGTTTGGCGAAAGGCGGAAGAAATCTTAATTTCAAAAATCTGGGAAGAATAAGTATCGGTTGGGTTGCCACACCGGTTGTATCTGCGCTTATTTCTTATGTCGCATTGTTCTTTATGCAAAATGTTTTTATGCAAAATGTTTATATTCATTAGAGCGGAATGCCATGAAAAGGAATATTATATTTTTTCTCATAATTATCTCGTTTCTGGTGGGTTCTTGCAAACGAGAAACAAAAGATAATCAGTTTCCCCAAAAACCGATTAAAATCATTGTTTATACGGGACCCGGCGGTTTGATAGACAATACGGCAAGAAAATTCGCTCAAATTGCTTCCAAATACACGGACGCTGTATTTGTGGTTGAAAACAAACCGGGAGCCGGCGGCATCAGAGCAATGAAAAGAGTTTTGCAAATGCCTGCCGACGGTTACACGCTTTTCGCCTGCACCAAATCGAATATTTCCAAAATCGTCGCTTCCAAAGGTGCGATTGATACGGATGATTTCACTTGGCTGGCGATGATGATGGCGGACCCCGAATGCGTAATCACCAACAGAAAAGCAAAAATAAATTCTTGGGAAGACATCGTTGCCGATGCAAAAAAGAAAAACGGAAAACAAATCTGGGTTGGGCCCGCCACCGGAGGTTTGGATCATGTGATGGCAATGAAAACTTGGGACAAATTCGGATTCAAAGCAAACTGGATTCCTTTCAAAAGCGGCGGCAAGGCAAAAGGTGTTCTTTTGGGCGGAATGGGAGTGGCTTATGTCGGCAATCCGCGTGATATTTTGGGAAACAAAAACCTGAAAATAGCCGCTGTTTCCAGTCCGCACCGATTGGAACGATTTCCCGACGCTCCCACTTTTGCGGAACTCGGAGCTAAAGATTTCGATCATGAAATTATGTGGCGCGGTTTTGCCATCAAAAAAGGAGTTCCCGAACATATTCTGAAATGGTACGACGACCTTTTTCGAAAAGTGAACGACGATCCCGAGTGGCGTTCTTTTTGGGAAAAGGGCGGAATAGAGGTCGTTTATAAAGGTCCGCAAGAATTTTCCGCAATAATAAAACAAGATATTCGGGAATTTTCGATTTATCTTCAACGATTGGGAACTTTGGGAATCAAGCATCAACCGTTTTTAAAATATTTTGCCGTTCTGGCGATTTTCATTTTGCTTTTTGTGCGAATTTTTCTTAACAGGACTTCTTATCGGGAATTTGCAGGCGGAATCACAATTCCGTTATCATTTATTTTTTTGATAATTATATTCTATCTTGTTTCCCTGAATTTTCCCGAAGGAACAAAAGTGGGACCGGCCGTTGTTCCACGTTTGTGGATGTTCGTTCTGATTCCGTTGAATTTATATCTTCTTGTTCAGGCATTAAGAAAAAAAACGGATAAAGATTCCGAAAAGGGAAATACAAAAATTGTGTTTACTTTTATTGCGCTTCTAGTTTTCTATTTGGTTGCGTTGGTTTTTATCGGCTATTTTATCAGCACTTTTATCTTTATTTTTGTTTCGATGCTGATTTTGGGTTACAGAAAATATGTTTCTATGGTAATTATTTCGGCAATTTGGATAATTTTTTCTTA
>NATF01000080.1 GCA_002085205.1 Candidatus Cloacimonas sp. 4484_275
AGAACACCGTTGGCAACTAATGCGGAAAATTCTCCCAAAGAATGACCGGCAACAAAATCAGGTTTCATTTTGGTTTTTTCCAAAAATGTTTTCATGGCGACGATGCTGTGAAAAAGAATTGCCGGTTGAGTGTATTTTGTTTCCTTAAGAAGTTCTTCCGGTCCTTCGGACATTATTTTAAAAAGCTCTGTATTATTCTTTTTGTCAAAATTTTCTATAACTGTTCTGAATTCCGGATTATGAGTGATGAAATCCATTGCCATTCCCACATATTGTGCTCCTTGACCCGGAAAAATAAAAGCAATTTTTGACATATTTAATTCCTCACTTTTATAATTATTTTGGTTGGGCTGGTAAAAATATCCAAGTTATTTTAGAACCTGATTAACAAACTTCCGGAAGTTAAACCGGCACCAAAAGAAGCCATCAAAACGATATCTCCCTTTCTCACTTTTCCTTCTCTTACGGCTTCATCAAGAGCGATGGGAATTGTTGCGGCGGAAGTATTACCATATTTTTCGATATTTACAATAACTTTATTTTCATCGATTTTCATTTTCTTTCCAAGGGCTTCGATAATTCTGAGATTTGCCTGATGAGTTATTAACCAGTCAATGGATTTTACATCCATTTTGTTCCGTTTGAGAACGGTATCACAGACAGAATACATCGATTTTATTGCCAGTTTGAAAATTTTATTTCCTTCCATATAAACGGTGTGCAGGTTTTTATCGACCGTTTCGTGAGAAGCCGGCATTCGAGAACCGCCGGCATGTTGAACCAACAGTTCGTAATATGTTCCGTCCGCCGTGATTTCCGAGTCTATAAAGCGGGAAATGTCCTTTTTTTCGGCTCTGGAAATAATAGTTGCTCCCGCTCCGTCTCCAAAAAGAACGCAAGTGTTTCTGTCTTTGTAGTTTGTTATTTTACTAAGTGTTTCGGCTCCGATTACCAAAATATTTTTGGCAATACCGTTTTCGATATATTGTTTGGCGACATTTGCCGCATAAATCCAACCGGTGCAACCGGCGGAGATATCGAAAGCCGGGAAATTTTTTATTCCCAAACGCTTTTGCAAAACGCAAGCGGTTGCGGGAAAAGGATGATCGCCGGAGATGGTTCCCACGATAATCATATCAAGATCTTTCGGCTTTATTCCGGCCATTTCCAAAGCGTCCAAAGTGGCATGATAAGCCATATCGGAAACGGCTTCGTCTTCTGCGGCAATTCTGCGTTCAAACATTCCGGTGCGTGTTCTGATCCACTCGTCGGAAGTATCGACTATTTTTTCCAAATCAAAATTATTGAGTATTTTTTTGGGAACATAATGACCTGTTCCCGAGATTTTTGCTTCATATTTTGCAATCATAATTATTTCCTTTCATAATATTCTTGAGCGTGTTCGATGAAACCGGATTCGGCAATTTTCACAGCGAAACGAATGGCATTTTTAATTGCTTTGGCATTCGCTCTTCCGTGAGAAATTACAGATATTCCGTTTAAACCTACCAAAAGAGCACCGCCGTATTCCGTGTGATCGAGTTTTTTCTTAATATAAGAATAAACGGGATACGAAAGCAAAGCGCCAATTTTTGCAATCCAGTCTTTTTTCATCTGTTCTTTCATAATATCAAAAATTGCGATTCCCACGCCTTCCACGGTTTTCAGCATTACATTGCCCACGAATCCGTCGCAGACAATTACATCCACATCACCTTTTAAAAGATCTTTTCCTTCAATGTTTCCCGTAAAATTTATATCTTCGAATTCGGAAAGTTTTTTATATGCGGTTTTCACAAGTTCATTTCCTTTGGCACTTTCTTCGCCAATATTCAGAAGAGCGACTTTCGGATTTTTTTTGCCAAAGAAAAAACGCGAATAAAGACTTCCGAGTTTGGCAAATTGAATGAGATTATCAACCGAACAATCTACATTTGCCCCGACATCAAGAATTATTTCCGGATTTTTTTTGGTGGGAAATGTGATTGCAATTGCCGGACGCAGCACATTTTTTATTCTTCCGTAAGTGAAAAGAGAAGCCGCCATAACGGCGCCCGTATTGCCGGCGCTGACTACGCCGTCGGCAATTTTATCCCGGTGCAATTGAACTGCTCTCAATAAAGATGAATCTTTTTTTTGTTTTACCACTTGTGCCGGCGATTCGTCCATCCTGATAATTTCGGAAGCGGGGACAATCTCTATGCGGTTTTTGTCGTAGAAATATTTATCTAATTTTTCTTTAAGAATTTCTTCTTTTCCGACCAGCAAAACTTTATCGCAAAGATCCTCTTTAATTGCAAGAACAGCACCTTCCACTTCGGGACAAGGTGCTTTATCGCTGCCAAAGGCATCAACTGCAATTTGCATATGATTTACCGGGAGAAATTTATTCCTTTATTTCCAAAACTTTTTTGCCGTTGTAATATCCGCATTTTGAGCATACCGTATGCGGTCGAACCGGTTCTCCGCAGTTGGAACAAACGGAAACAGCAGGCATTTCAGCTTTATAATGAGTTCTTCTTTTATCTCTGCGAGACTTTGAAGTTCTTCTCTTGGGAACTGCCATTTTTCTCTCCTTTATTTTTTCCTAATCCTTTATTTTTTAATAAATTACACACAGTAATTCATTAAGACAGTAAAAAATATTTTAGCCCGTTTCAGTGTCAAGCATTTTGAAATTCAGTTATTTTTTTGTACTTCTTGATTGACATTTCAAAGAAATTAAGAATTACCAATCTTTCTAAAATTATGGAGAAATTATGGAAAAAATAAAAGAG
This sequence comes from Candidatus Cloacimonas sp. 4484_275, assembly GCA_002085205.1. GTDB lineage: Bacteria > Cloacimonadota > Cloacimonadia > Cloacimonadales > TCS61 > 4484-275. The sequence goes on from NATF01000080.1 coordinate 2,778, forward strand.
ATTTCCGGAAATATCGTAGATGTCGTTAATTCAAAAATTTACGGGGGAACTCTGTACATCGAAAATGGCAAAATAACCGAAATCAAACAAAGTTCCGCGAAATATGAAAATTATGTTATCCCGGGATTTATCGATGCCCACATACATGTAGAAAGTTCGATGTTAACTCCCGCCGAATTCGCTCGCATTGCCGCAATTCACGGAACGATAGCGGTTGTTTCCGATCCGCACGAAATAGCCAATATTTTGGGAATTGACGGAATAAATTTTATGCTTGAAAGCGGAAAAACGGTTCCTATCAAATTTTATTTCGGTGCTCCATCCTGCGTTCCGGCAACAGAATTCGAAACTTCGGGAGCAAAACTGGATTCCGAAAAAATCAAATCTCTTCTGAAATCGGACAGATTAAAATATCTTTCCGAAGTTATGAATTTTCCCGGCGTCATTAGTAATGATCCGGATTTGATGAAAAAAGTAAAAATCGCACGAGATTTCGGAAAACCAGTTGACGGGCATGCTCCGGGTCTGAGAGGAAAAGATTTGAGAAAGTATATAAAATCCGGCATCTCAACCGATCACGAATGTTTTTCATATGAAGAAGCCGAAGAAAAAATTCGGTTGGGAATGAAAATTTTGATTCGAGAAGGGTCGGCGGCAAAAAATTTCAAAGAATTAATTCCCTTATTGAAAAAATATCCCGATAAATGTATGTTCTGTTGCGATGATAAACACCCAAACGACCTTCTGAAAGGTCATATCAACGAACTCGTGAAAAGAGCCGTTTCCTTGAATTATGATGTCATAGATGTTTTGAAAGCAGCCTGTTTAAATCCCGTTTTGCATTATAAATTAGATGTGGGATTGCTTAAAAAAGGAGATTCCGCCGACTTTTTGGTAGTAAACAATTTGCGTGAATTTGAGATTTTGAAAACGGTAATCGACGGCAAAATCGTTGCCGAAAACTTTCGTTCCGTTTCAAAAAGGAAAAATCAAAATTATTGAAGTTAAAGACAAGCAATTACTCACCGGAAAATCGGAAGAGTTTCCCAAAATGGAAAACGGTGGAATTGTTTCCGACATTAACAGATGCAAAACCGGCAATCGGGTTCGTTAAAAATTTTGGTTTGAAAAAAGGCGCGATTGCTTCCAGTATTGCTCACGATTCCCACAATATTATTTCGGTGGGAACTTCCGACGAAGCAATTTGTGAAGCCGTAAACCTGATTATTGAAAACAGAGGTGGAATTTGTGCGGTTTCGGGAAGAAAACAAAAAATTCTTCCGCTACCGATTGGGGGAATAATTTCAAATTCGGATTACCAAACCGTCGCGAAAAAATATTCCGAATTGGATAGAACGGCAAAAGAGATGGGTTCAAAACTTTCCTCTCCGTTTATGACATTGTCGTTTATGGCGTTACTTGTGATTCCGGAATTAAAAATTAGCGATAAAGGTTTATTTGATGCGGAAAAATTCACATTTGTAGATTTGTTTTCACAATAATTTTAATAATGATATTTTTTCCCTTCAATGATTGTTATCGCCCGATATAATTGTTCAATTAAAAGCAGGCGAATGATTTGATGCGTAAAAGTAAATGCGGAAAAACTGAGAATCAAATTCGCTTTCTTTTTTATGGTTTCGTCCAAACCGTAAACTCCGCCGATAACGAAACAAATATTTTTATTTTCTCTTTTCTTCAAAAATTCCGCAAATTCAACCGAGCGGAAATTTCTACCGTTTTCATCCAAAATAACCATAAAATCATCGATGGAAATGTGTTTTTCTAAAATTTCCGCCTCTTTTCTTTTCACAAAATCAATCGAATTATTTTTTGTGAGTTTCACATCCGGTAAGATGATAAATTCAATCTTGTATTTTGCGGAAAATCTTTTTAAATACTCGTCAATACCTTCTTTGATAAATTTCTGTTTTGTTTTTCCCAAACAAAGTATCTTAATTTTCATATTAAAAATTTCCTTTTTTTTAACTTTTATTCTACACGCTTTGAAAATATTGTCATAATTTTTCGCAAGTTGTTTTTATTTTCCGTTCTATTTAACGCTATCAAATATTATTCTGAAAAAAGAGTCACAAAAAATCGGTAATCCGTTTATTGAATTTAAATTTGAGTTGTCCTTTTCGTTTGACATAAATAAGCGAAAAAAATTTTCTGAAACAAATTTTGCAGAAGGAGACGAAAATGCCTTTTATTTCCAATACAGATGACCAGCGGAAAGAAATGTTAAAAACAATTGGTGTTTCCAAATTCGAAGATTTGCTGAAAAATATTCCGGAAAAATTCAGAACAAACGAAAAATTCAATCTGGAAAAAGCGTATTCGGAACTGGAAATAACCCGTAAAATTAAGCGATTGGCGGCGAAAAATGTTTCTTCGGAGGAAGCAAACTCATTCTTGGGCGGCGGAATTTATGACCATTTCATTCCCGCTGCCGTCGATCATATTTTATTGCGACCGGAATTTCACACCGCTTACACTCCTTATCAAGCGGAAGTAAGTCAGGGAACATTGCAATACATTTATGAATATCAAACAATGATTTGCGAACTCACGGGAATGGAAATTTCCAACGCGGGAATGTATGACGGCGCTTCTGCCGCCGCGGAAGCGATTCTGATGGCGGCACGGAAAACCAAAAAATATAAAGCAATAGTTGCCGGAACCATTAACCCGCTCTATAAAGAAGTTATCAAAGCATACACGGAAGGAATCGGAATTGAGATTGTTTATATCCCCGAAAAAGACGGTATTGTAAATATCGAGTTTTTGAAGAATACCATTGATGACAAAACCGCTTGTGTTTTGGTGCAAACACCCAATTTTTTCGGAAACATCGAAGATGCTTTTGCTATTGAGGAAATCGTGCATTCTCTAAAAAAAACGCTTTTTATCGTTGCCGTTGATCCTATTTCTCTTGCTCTTTTGAATTCTCCTTCCGAATATAAAGCCGACATCGTTGTCGGAGAAGGACAAGCTCTTGGAAACGCTCAAAATTTCGGTGGACCGCTTTTCGGATTTTTGGCTTCAAAAATGGAGTTGGCGAGAATTATGCCAGGAAGAATCGTCGGTCAAACAATAGACGCGGAAGGAAACAAAGCTTATGCGCTTACTCTGCAAGCGCGAGAACAACATATTCGCAGAGCTAAGGCAACTTCAAACATTTGTTCCAATGAAGCTTTATGCAATTTGGCAGCTACCGTTTATATGACGCTTTTGGGAAAAGAAGGTTTGAAAGAAGTGGCATTGCAAAGTTTTTCCAAAGCTCATTATTTGGCTGAAAAAATAAATAATCTCAATGATTTTGAACTTGCTTTCGATTCTCCGTTTTTTAAAGAGTTTTCCGTGAAAACTCCGATTCCAGCTTCCGAAATCATTTCAAAATCGGAAGAAGAAAACATTTTTCCCGGAATTGATTTAAAACCGTTCGGCTACGATAATATGTTGCTAATTGCGGTAACGGAAAAGAAAAGCAAATCCGATTTGGATGAACTCGTCGAAAAATTGAAAGAATTTTCTCGATAATCAATAAGGCAAATGAAGGAGAAAGAAATGTCCAAAACTATATTTGAAAAAAGCATTCCCGGAAGAAAAGGTTATACGCTTCCCAAAAACGAAATAAATTTAAAGATAGAAAATTATCTTCCCGAAAAATTCATTCGGAAAGAAGAAATAAGATTGCCGCAAGTTAGCGAACTTGATATGATGCGCCATTTTATCGAGTTAAGCGGAAAAAATCATTGCATCGAAAAAGGCTTTTATCCGCTCGGTTCCTGCACGATGAAATACAATCCGAAAATCAATGAAACATTGGTTAGAAATCCCGGATTTTCTCAAATTCATCCTTTCCAAAGCGAAAAAACAGTTCAAGGCGCTTTGGAAATTCTTTATGAATTACAAAAAGATTTGGCCGAAATTTCCGGTTTCGAACAAGTTTCTCTGCAACCGACTGCGGGTGCTCACGGCGAATTTACCGGACTCAAAATTATTCGCGCTTATCATCTTCTCAAAGGAAACACTCACAAGAAAAAGATTATTTTACCGGATTCCGCCCACGGGACCAATCCGGCAAGCGCCACAATGAACGGTTTTGAAATTGTGGAAATAAAATCGAATGAAAAAGGAGAAGTGGATAT
>NATF01000081.1 GCA_002085205.1 Candidatus Cloacimonas sp. 4484_275
ATTCTTTATCAGGATGCGCAAGGTCGTCTGGCAATCGCACTCAAATTCAATGAAATGGTCAGAAAAGGAGAAATTGGTCCGATTATGTTGGGACGCGACCATCATGATACGGGCGGAACGGACTCTCCGTTCAGAGAAACTTCCAACATCAAAGACGGCTCGAATGTGATGGCGGAAATGGCAACCCAGTGTTACGCCGGAAACGCGGCACGCGGAATGAGTTTGGTTACGCTCCACAACGGCGGCGGAGTGGGAATAGGAAAAGTTATCAACGGCGGTTTCGGAATGGTTTTGGACGGTAGCGAAAGAGTCGATAATATTTTAAAATCGGCATTCCCGTGGGATGTGATGGGAGGAGTTGCGCGCCGTGCTTGGGCGAGAAATGAAAATTCGATTTCCACCGTAATCGAACACAACGAAAAATTTGCCGAAACCGACCACATTACCCTTCCTTTTATTCCTAAAGAAGGTTTGGTGGAAAAACTGGTAGAAGAAAAAATCAAGTAACGAAACATTATTTTTCGCAACATAATTTCAGGGCGAATGTAATTTTTACATTCGCCCGCGTTTGTTTGCCATCCAAAAAATTTGTTGCTATATTTGTCAGTAAGAAATAAATTGGATTTATAATTTCATGAGGAGAAATATATGAGAAAGACAATTTTTTTTCTGATTTTCAGTATATTTATTTGTTTGGCTTTCGCGTTAGAAATTACGAAATTGCAAAACCGTTTACACCGTTGCAAAACACGATTACAAATAAGGAGAGAATAACTTTATCAAGAAATTGGACTCTTGTCGATTCGATTAAATTAAGAGAATATTTGCCGGCAAGTTATCCCAACGGAGTTTATTTTGATGTTTATTTCGATAGAAATAACGAAACATTAAACACCTTTACGACCGACTATTCCACACTCACGGAAATTGCATTGCAAGCAATTTTGAAAGCTCCTCGTTGGTTGCGTCCGCCTTTGCAATTGCGATTGAAAAGCATTCCCGAAGATAAACAAGACCTTTGGGGAAATCTGATTTTGAACACGAACGATCCTTATGTTGACGAAATTGCTTTTTCCATTGCAACTCTGTCTCCGGCTTATTTGATGTCGAATCTGGCAAATCCTGAAGTCCTTCTCACGAATGCGGTAAACATCTATTTAAACGATATGTTTTTGGATTACGCCGAAGTTGTTGATTACGGAACTTCCGACACCGACGAAGATTATTATACAACCGTTCGTTATTGGAAAATGAATGAGAACGGTGAATTCGAACAGGTGGAAATTCCCAAAGAAATTTATTATTGGTACATTGCTCACCCGAAAATTACCGATGAAATACCCGCTTTTATCGATCCCGACATTCTGGAATACGATCACACGGCAAACATTGTTGACGCTTCCGAAGGTTATTTTTGGAGAGATTACATTTTCAATCATACTTTTAACGATACTTTGAATTTACGCGATATGATGGCCGGTTGTCAGTATGTTTGGGACGGAATCGGTTGTCATTATCCGGGCGGCGATTGGTTTGCTCAGCCTATTTCTCCTTATGGAGATAGTTTGGATTATGCCATTCACCGAATGACAAAGTGGATTAACGGCGATATGGAATTTACTTCTCCGGGCGACCGACCTCATCAACCGGTGCGAATAGCCAAAAAAGGAATGGGAAGATGCGGCGAATACGCCGATTTGAATGCGGCGGTTGCCAGAACTTTGTTGATTCCGATTACGAGCATAAGCAATTGGTTCAATATTTGGGATCACACTTTCAGCGAACTTTGGCTGGAAGATTGGGAACATTACGAATCATATCATTGGGAATGGGGAACAACTTTTTATGATACTTATGATTTTTATGCGATTTCGCCTTATGAAATCCGCAGCGACGGTTTTCTTACTACCGTGACGGATCATTATGTTGATTTTTCCACTTTGAATATTTCTGTTTTGGATGAAAACGACCGACCGATTGACGGCGGAAAAGTTAATCTTTATGTTCAGCGTCCCGATGAAGGAATTCGACAAACAATGGTAGGTTACACGGATAATAACGGTTTGGTTACTTTTAAGGTTAGTGACAGCTTTGATTATTATGCTCGTGCCGAAACTTGGATTGGGAATGCTCCCTTTACCGGAACCGCTTTGCTCGTAACTTCAGCCGTTGCGGGTGAAACATACGATTTGGCGTTAAATGTTTCCAATTCCATGCCGGAAAATTCATATACTCTCGTTGAACCGCCTGATGACAATTCCGAGGATTTCAAAGTTGTTATCGAATTTCAGGTTCCTCAATATGCCGTTCAGGGAGAAATCGAACACGACGATATTGACGGAATAGCCTACAATAAAACTTATGCCAGAATTATCGAGAACGGAACTGTTGATTTCTTTGTGATGGAGAAACCGTTTTTGCTGCGGAAAACACAAACGGCTACAGTTATGAATTCGACATTCCCGACGATGACTCATGTCATAAATCCGCAATTTATCAAAGGAACCGTGAAATTATATCAATATTCCGCCGCCACCGAAAATGATGAAATTCCAAACAATAACGATTTTCAATTGAGCAATTTCCCGAATCCTTTCGTAAATTCCACGACGATTTCTTTTGAATTGAGCGCCGAACAAAACGAACAAAAAACAATTTCAATTTATAATATTAAAGGACAGAAAATAAGAACTTTGGAGTGCATCAACCGTGCTGATGCAAAAGCGACAAAGTCGCTTTCCCACATTATTTGGGACGGGAAAGACGAATTCGGAAAATCCGTTGAGTCGGGAATCTACTTTTATCAAATGAAATTCGGAGACACGATTATCAGAAAAAAAATGATAAAATTCGGCGGATAATTTGCTTTTTGTTCGGGCTTTCCGAAAAACCGTTTTAAAACTGGAAAGCCCGAAACTTGATTTTCAAACCAATTTAAAATAAATGATTATTTCGACAAAATAGCATTTATCACCATGATAATTGCGGCTAAAAAAGTGGTAAAAGCAAATACCGTTTTTAAAATTTTCGGCTTGGTTTTCAGAGCGAATGAACTTCCGAACAAGCCGCCGATAGCCGCAGCAATAGCGAGAGGCAACGCTGTGGAAAAACTAAAATGTCCGGTAACCAAATGACCGACAAAACCCATAAACGCAGTTCCGGCGACCATCGTTGTGGAAGTCCCTACCGCAATATTCATGGGAACTCCGCAAGCCAAAACCATAAGCGGAACAAGAAACGAACCTCCCGAAACTCCTACCATTCCCGCACCAAAACCGGTGGCGATAATAATCGGAATTGCAATTTTGAGATTTATTCGATACTGAAATTCTCCGGATTTCAGATACCAAAAACCTTTTTCATTACGCGTGGATAACGATTTCTTGTGCTCTTTGGAACGCAACATTGATAAAGCGGCAATCAGAAGGAAAAAAGAGAAAACGAATTTTAGTGATTTTCCCGAAAAATAATGAGCGAAAAATCCTCCGAAAAATGCCGATAGAGCGGTTAAACTTCCGATTACGAAAACAAGTTTCCATTCCACTCGTTTTTTTTTACCAAAAATAAAAGTGGCAAAAACAGCGGAAACAAACAGGATAAACTGTCCCGTGGAAGCGGATTCATACATCGAAAAACCGGCAAGCACGAGCGTGAGAACATAAAAATTACCGCCGCCTCTTCCCGTCATGGTCATGGCAAAAGAAATGCCGAAAATAATCAATGCCAAGATTAACAGATTCATTTCGTTCACCGTTTGCCGGATATATGTTTCAATAATTTTCCCGGCTTAAATTCATTGATCAGCTCCGAATATCCGCCGTCGATAACCTTTGCTTTTTCGAAACCAAGAGCTCTTAAATAGAAATACACCATCGAGGCTCTGACACCGGATGAACAAAATATTCCGATATTTTTATCGCGAGGAATTTCCGCTATTCTATCCGGAATCTCGCAAACGGGAATGTGTAAAACCGGCATATGATGAATGAGATTGAACGAAATAGTGTCATATTCTTCTTGTGATCTGACATCGAGAAAAACGGTATTTTCGTCCGTTAAAAACATTGAAGATTGGATTTTGTGCCCGCCGCTTCCGAAAAATTCAAATGTCATTGACCTTAAAACTTCATCGAACTTTTTCATTTTTCAATTTCTCCTTTTTTTTGTATTTAGAAAAGTTTTTTCATATTCCTTAATCTATTGCCAACAATGAAATCAGCAAATATTCATTCTATCTGTTATTAAGGCTTTGCGCGCATCGTTTTTGACAATTTTTTCATTGTTTATTTTGTTTAATATTTTCAAAATTTCCCGAACGCCGGAATCTTCCGTGTTCAATTGATAATTTATAAATTTGTCCTTCTTTTCGGAAGTTATAATGCCGGCTTCTTTTATTATTTTCAAATGGTTGGAAACGGTGGACATGGAAAAGCCGATTATTTCTCGTATTTCGCAGACGCACATCGGTTTAACTCGCAGCATTAACACGATTCTCAGACGAGTTTTATCGCCTAACGCTTTAAAGATTTTCAGGTATTTTTCCATGATTTCTCCTTTTATATTTCGCCAATTGACGAAATGAGTTTTTATTGTCAATCACTTCTTTATAAAAAACTATTTTCGCCGATTAATTTGAAATTTTCTCGTTTCTCGTAAATTTGCTCACCAAAACAACCGCCAAAAATGCCAAGACAAAAGCGGCGAATCGATGCGTAACGAAACTATCGAGAACTTTTATGTTCGACCACAGAATCGTAACTATCGAACCGGTGAGCATTCCCACCAACACGCCTTTTCCGGTGGTTCCTTTCCATTTTAACAACAACAAAAGCGCAGGACCAAAAGAGGCTCCCAATCCCGACCAAGCATAAGAAACAAGAGTAAAAATGAGTTTTTTGGAAGTTACGGCAATTACAAATCCGAAAACACCCACCAAAATCGTAATTAATCTGCTCAGATTAAGAAGGCTTTTTTCCGAAATATCTTTCCCTAATGTTTTATGATAAAAATCTTCAATTACGGAAGAGGAAATAACCAAGAGCTGACTGTCTGCCGTGGACATCATTGCGGCAATTGCTCCGGAGATAAATATTCCGGCCAACCAAGAAGGCAATAGAGCATTGGTAAGAAGCGGCATAATATGTTCCCTATTTGTTGTGAGCAATTCATTTGCATCTTGGAAATAACCTTGTTTATAAAGAGACAGACCGATTAAACCGATCATCATGGCGCCGAAGAAAGCCGGTATTGCCCAGATAATGGCAATTCTTCGTGCAGTCTTTATTCTTTTCGGATCTTTAATAGACATAAATCTGGTTACCAAATGAGGTTGTCCGATGTAACCCAATCCCCAACTTAATCCGCCGATGATCACGACGACCGCCGCCCAACCGGTTTTTCCTCCGACAGTGCTGACAAAGTCGGAACCGGCTGTTTCCACGGCAGAGACAAGAGAATGTCCGTGAGCTGATATTTCCAACAAACCGATTATGGGCAAAATTATCAAAGTGGAAATCATGATAATTCCCTGAATCAAATCCGTCCAAGCGACAGCAAAGAATCCACCCATCATAGTATAGAAAATTATTACTACGGCGCCGAGAACAATTCCCCAAAAATGAGGAATACCGAAAGTGACATTGAGAACCTTGCCGGCACCGTTAAATTGGGCGGCTAAATAAAATGTGAAGAAGAAAACTATTATCAACATTGATACGAATCGAATGACTTTGTTATTATTGCCGAGTTTTTCGGCAAAAAAATTGGGAAGAGTAATGGCATCGTATTTTTCGGTTTGAACTCTTAAATCGCCGGCAATGACATACCAAGAAAAGATAATTCCCAAAATACATCCCACTGCCGTCCAAATTTCCAAAAATCCCGCAGCAAGCGCGGCTCCGGGAAGTCCTAAAAGTAACCAAGCGGATTCACCCGATGCTCTTTCCGAAAATGCTACCACCCACGGATTCAATTTTCTTCCGGCAATGAAAAAATCTTTGTGGGATTTGTTTGAACGATAAGTGATGATTCCGACAATTATAACGGCGACAAGATATAACAGAAAACCAATTAAAGTGAAATTCATAATTTCCCCCTTTCAAAAAA
>NATF01000082.1 GCA_002085205.1 Candidatus Cloacimonas sp. 4484_275
TGCATAAACTGTTTCCTGCCGAATGGGGATTGAATTTTCCGGTTACATTGGCCCGGAGTCAATCGAGTAGTATTCCGCTTTTTAAAAGTGCTTCCGATATTCGCCGCAGCAACCTTTCCAAAAAGGACAAAGAGCGGGAAAAAAGCAAATCTCTTAGTTATCAGCTCAGCACGGGCTTTTCGATGAATAAAACGCCCAGAAGCAAAATTCTTGCTTATACAATAAAGAAAACATCTCTCAGCAATGTTTCGATTAGAAGAGATGAGAACCTCACGCCTGTATCTGCGGACACAACTTTGTCCGTAGGTGGAACTTATTCTTACAATTTGGATTTGCCGAAAGAAAAACTCGGATTTCATATTTTGAAAAATTATAAGTTCTATTTCTTTCCGAGTTCGATTAATAACAGTCTTACTTATTCTGCAACTTATCCGAGAAAATGGGATTGGAAAATCACTTCCACGGATTCTATTCCGCCTCATTGGGAACGAGAGCCGGGAAGTGTCGAAAGTAGAACGATTTCCACGAATTCTTTTATTAAATATGATCTTTTCAGCGATATTTCTACCTCCTATAAATTGGATACTTCCAGAGATTTAACCCTTAAAAGCGACTGGGAAAACATTCCCGTCGGACAAGAAAAAAACAGAACTCAGACCATAAGTTTGGATTATACGCCGTCCTATTTGAAAAAAGTTTTTTCTTATAATATAAACACGGACATTGTTTACAAAGATAGACATCAGGAAGTGGGACAATCTGAAGAAGATAAAACAAATTTTCTTTACAGTGGAAGCGTAGGCAGGGATATTTCCGGCGCGTTCACTTTGAAAAACAAAGATATGATGACAAGTTTCTTTAATTGGTTGAAAGCACGAAGCGAGCGAAAAGAGAGAGAAAAGACAGAAGAAAACAATTCTCAGGAAAAACAAGCAACCGAAGAAGAAAAAGTAGAAGAAAAAAATATTGAAAAGAAACATATTTTTAGGGGAATTTTCAGTTATTTGGGAAGATTGGAAAATATCACCGTCAATTACAGTAACCATTTCGGTTCCGATTATGAAAAACGGGAGAAAAGACCGGAATTTCTTTATCAATTGGGGGCTCCGCATATTTTAAAAAACGAGGAATTGAGAAAAAAAGATAATAACGACAGCTATTCAATTTCGTCGGGTTTCCCGATTTTAAATAATTTAACTACCGATTTTTCATACTCAAAAGATATAAAAAGACAATTGGCGGCTGTTAACAAAAAGACAACAACTACGATTTTTCCCAACATAAATATCACCTTGAGCGAATTTGAAAAAATGATTAAAATTGAAAAGGTTCTTACCAGCTCGCGGCTTTCCAGCGGATTTAGTGTGTCCAAAAAACAGATTGAAGATTTAAGCAAAAATAAATTACAATCGGAAGAAGTTAAAATAAATCTTCAACCCTTGCTTTCTTGGACAGGCAACTGGATTCATAATATTTCCAGCTCGATTAATGTTTCTTACAGTAACTCGGAAACGACTACTTTTTATGAAGGTTACAACAAAAAAAATATTTCGGAGTCCAGCTCGGTTTCCGGTAATTTTAAATGGAGTTTTTCTTCTCCCACCGGTATTAAATTGCCGTTTTTGAAAAGACGATTGCGCATAAAAAACGAAATGTCCGCGCATTTGAATTTTAATCTCGATAAAGATTTGGTAATCAGCGACGGAAATGAAGGGAAAGTGCTACAAAAAAATTCTCGCCATTTTGTTTTGTCTCCGGGAATTGATTATAACTTTAGCAAGAATATAACCGGCGGTTTAAACAGCAATTATGATTATCAATATGAAAAGAAACGAGATTTTAAAATAAGCACTCTTAATTTTAGCCTTTGGGGAGAAATAAAATTTTAACATTCTGTTTTTGTCTCGAAACTATTCCTTCCTCCAAACAGAACGCCGTTATTTAAAATAATTTTAGCGCGGAAAAGTTTTCACTTTTTTTAATGCTAACTCTCTCGTTGAGTGCGGTTTGGGAAGTCGGACATCAAATCGGTCAGGACTATTCGTGGACGGACAATAACGGAGAAGAGCACTCGATTTACGAATTGGTTGATTCCGGGAAAGCAATTATCATTTTTTGGGGAGACAGCGGCTGACCCGGATGTTCTGCGGCGGCGCCGCAGTTGGAACAGTGGTGGAATAATCAAAACCACGATGAAGTTTATTTAATTTGTTCTTTTGATTGGTCCGGTTCCGGTTATACAATGCCTTTTGCCAATCAAATTGATGGCTTTTATTGGGATTTTGGTAACGGTTATGTTCCGTTTTTTGCCGTAATTGGCGCTTACAATATTCTGATGTATGGCGATAACGGTTATCAACAAGCGGTTGATACTGTTCCGAACGCAATTGATTCGTTTAATTATATGGGAGTTACAAATCCCATTCCCGATCAAATATTATATTTCGGCGATCAGGTGGACATTAATATCAGTAATCTTTTCGGAAGTCCTAACCCGGGACCAATCATCGTAACCATTTCCGCAAACACAAACCCGGAAATAGTTACAGCGACATTGGAAGATTCCATTTTGACATTAATCGCCAATGAGGTTGCGGGAATTTCCAATATTGCTCTTACCGGAAACGACGGTGTAATGGATTGTGTTTATCAATTTGATGTTCATGTGGTTGATCCGACGGCAAGATATGTTTTAATTCTTGATTTGGATACCACTCCGACGGGAGAAACCTTAAGAAATTCCATTGCGAATTTCTACACCTCCGGGGATGTTATTGTTACCAACGATTTGACTTCCTATCCTCTTTCTAACGCAGACGCCGTTTTCGTTCTTTTGGGAATTTATTCCAACAATCATATTTTATCGGAAGCGGAAGCCGCTCCCATTGTGGAATATTTGAATAACGGCGGAAAAGTTTACATGGAAGGAGGAGATACTTGGTATTACGATACCCAAACTTCTTTGCAGCCGATGTTCCATCTCAATGCTATTTCTGATGGTTCCGGAGACCTTTCCGGCGTGGTGGGGCATGATTTTCTGGAAGGAATGAGCTGGTCTTATTCCGGCGAAAATAGTTGGATTGACCATTTGGCACCGACAGACGGCGCAGTTGCCATATTTTCCCATTCGGCAGGTTCATATGATTGCGGAATTGCTTATGATTCCGGAAATTACAAAACAATAGGCTGCTCCTTTGAAATCACCGGTTTAGGCGGAGCCAATTCGCTTGACGATGCCGTGGAGGGAATTATAGATTTCTTCGGAATTGCCGGACCTCAGTTGGCGGTTCCCCAAAACTTTGCTGTTACGGAATTGGGAGTTGCTTCGTGGGAAGCACCGGATTCCGAAACTTTAATCGGATTCAATGTTTATCTTGATAATAATTTGGTTGCTCAACTTGGCTTGGAAACCGATTACACTTTCAGCGGACTTTCGCACGGGCACACTTATGTTGCCGGTGTAACCGCTTTGTATATTGAAGGTGAATCGGAAGAAGTACAATATACTTTCACCTATTTGGGAACGGAAGCCGACGATAATGAATTCCAGTTGCAGACAAAATTATTAAACAACAAACCGAATCCATTTTATCTGCAAACCACAATTTCATATCAATTAAGTTCCAAAAATGAAAAAGCACAGATTTCCATCTATAATGTTAAAGGAGAAAAAGTAAAAACTTTTTCCGAACTTGTAGCTGATAAAGGTTCGGGATGTTTGGTTTGGAACGGTAAAGACGAAGCGGGAAAAGAGGTTTCCAGCGGAATTTATTTCTATCGTTTGGAAACGGAAGAAAGAACATTTACCAAAAAAATGATATTGATGAAAAAATAATCGTTCTGGTTTATTGAAAATAAAATAAGCCTGTCGAAAATTCGGCAGGCTTTTTTATTCTCAGAATTTACTGACCACTTGAAAATAAAGTTTCATTTTCTCTTTTTCAAACCAATTATCGGCAATTTTAAATTGTATTTCCACGCTTCTGACGAGATTGTATTTCAAAAGCAAAAACGAATAAATTCCATCGCCGGAAAAAATGGAATTTTGCATGATGCCGTCCACATTGTTTTCGTACATATAAAGCAGGATTTGAGAGTGATAAACGGCTGTTCTGGCAATTATTTCAAATTTTGATTTTTTGATTTTAAATTGTTCGTACGCTAATATTCCTCTTTGATAGAAATCGTTTTCGGGAAGATATTCGGCGACCAATTCCATTCGTGTTTTCAAAACCGCAAAAGATAAAAATTGCCACCAATCACAGCGAAAAAGAGTTCGATTCAAATCGCGTATTTTTGTATCTCCTTCAAACGATTTATATTTTTCTCTGTTTTTGTTTTGAAAGGTAAATCGCCAACTGTTTTTCTTGGATTTCAGTTCCCACTGAATGAATTGTTCGGCGCCAACGGTCGGCATTTTTTCAAAATATCTGGTTTGCGGAAATTTCCATAAATCAAAATATATGTTCAGCTTCATTTTGTCCGATGGCAAAAAAGAAGTTCCGAAATACAAACCGATTTCATTGTCGAAACTGCTTTGAGAGGAAAACGGATTTCCATGCCAAGTGGGAAAATTTTTCTCGTAAAATCTAAATAAAAGAAGCTGACGCAGCTTGTCTTTTCCCCATTTGAAGCCGTTTACTGCGGCAAATTTGTTATCTGCAAAAGCATTTTCCCCAAAAAAAGCGAATGCGGAATAATTGAAAAGATAAAAAGTACTGCCGCAAAAATAATCATGGGAAATCGACCGGTTTTCAAATTGACGGTTAAATTGTGAACGAGAAACAACGGCGCCGATTTTTCCTGTTTTGAACATTTTTGAAATCTCACAACCGTAAATTTTCTCTTCAACATTATTCTTTTTTTCATCTTCAAAATGAATTCCGGTTTCGTCGAACGAGGTAATATTACCATTTTCCGACAAATTAGCGGTTAATCCGATTTTTGAGAAAAAAGGAATAAAATAAAAATTCGCGACGGAAAATTTTGCGACCGAACCTTTTAGAAACCAATTTTCATATGAGCTTGTGTAAGACCTTATTTCCGTGTATTTTTTGATGGGAACGGTTACAGCTTCGGCGCTTTTGGACATTCCGAGCTTAGGCGCAAAAAGAATTCCCTGACCGAAAGCCAAGCGATAATTTCCCAAGATTATTTGTCTTAAAAAATGTTTGCTTTTATATTCCGCAAAATATGAATAATAATCCAACAAATCTTTTTCTCCGCTATCTTTTTGAGAAATAAACCCGAATTTGAAATTTCCGATTTGCATAATTGTTTTTTGCAAATATTTCAAAGAGGAAGGAAGTCCGTCTTCAGCCGCGAGTGAGGAAAATAAAGAGAACATCAAAAAGAAGAATGTTTTGAAAATTTTATAAATCATATTTTATCGTGACATAATGAGTGAGATTTAGATATTGATGAGTGCGCACACTGTAAATGAAGTGAAAGTTACCGATATCGAAAACAGTTCCGATGCCGATTCTGTCGGGGTTATATTGATAACTTGTCAAAAGTGAAAAACTATTGAAAAAGTCATAACGACCGGCGAATTTAAGAGCGAAATCAAAATTATTTTCTTTTTCAAAACCGATTGCCAGTTTAGATTTCGACGATATCGTTAAACACGATTCCCAATTGATAACAACCGGCAAAAGTTTATTCTGACATTTTGTTTGGCTAACATTCAATACGGAAAATCCCGTGGAAAAATTTTTATTTTCGTATATAATTCCCGCATCGAATTTAATTGCCGTTTCCGTTTCGTAATTAGCTACGGCAACGAACAAATGATTGGCGGAAACGCCGATTTTGAACGATTGCCACCGATAAGCAACGCTCATTTCCAGCAGATTCTCGCGATATAATTCATGATTTAGAAAAGCATTTCCCAAATGAATTCCAAAATTCCCAAGATGGATTCCGGAGTGAAAGTTGTAAAAAGGAACTTCTTTCAAGTTAAAGAGATAAGTTACCGAAGTTTCCAAACCTGCGGAGACAAGAGCCGGATTAACGCTAGTCGCCGAGGGAGAAGTGAATAAAAAAACTTCCGAAATTTTGTAAAATTTCGGAAGTTTGTATTGTTCTGATTTTTTATACGGAACTTGCTATTACATAAGCACTTAAAATTGCGTCTTGTGCTTTTGCCACTTTTTGAGCGTCTCCAATCAAATGTAACGGAATTTTTCCTTCTAATTTTTCTTTCAAAGGATGATAACTTTTCATTCCGGTGGCAACAATGATTTTATCGATGTTTTCCAAAACTATTTCTTTTTCGTGTTGAGACATTTTTATTTTATTTCCGTCTATTTCGGTGACTTTGCTTTCCAGATAGATTTTCACATTTTTGCTTTTCAATTTTGCCAATGTTAATTTTCGTTCCAGCATTTCCATTCCGGCAGCTATCTCGGAAAGCATTTCGACAACAATTATTTCGTTTCCTTTATCCACGAGTTTGCTTGCCATTTCGATTCCGATAAGACCGCCGCCGATAATAACGATTTTTTCATTTTGAGGCAATTGATCTTCTTTTTTAAGAAAATCAGCCCAGTAGTATTTTGTTAAACCTTTGATAGGCGGAATTGCCGGAACGGCGCCTGTTGCCAAAATCGCTTCGTCGTATTTTCCGATTAAATCGTCGGGAGTCGCTTCTTTCTTAATAATTTTGATGTTGTTTCTGTTTAACTCCGCAATATAGTAATCTACCAATTTTTTAAGACTTTCTTTTTTCGGCGGCAAATATGCCAAATTAAATTGTCCACCCAAATCGTTTTTCTCAAATAAGTCAACTTGGTAACCTTTGAGAGTAAAATCCAAAGCCGCTTCCATTCCTGCCAAACCGCCGCCGACGATTGCAATTTTTTTGCGTTTTGAAACCGGTTGTATTTCTTGCAATTCAAAATTTCCCACCAAAGGATTAACAAGACAATGAAGTCCTTTTCCGCTTTTCACTCCGCCTAAACAGCCTTCGGAACAAGAAAGGCAGGGACGGTAATTTCCTTCAACTTTCTTCTGATACTTTCCGACGAAATTCGCATCTGCAACCAAAGCTCTTCCAATTGCCAAAAATTTACCGTTGTATTCGTTTTTGATCTTTTCAATATCTTCGTAGGTATTGATTCTGCCCACAAAAATAACGGGAAGCTTTGTTTCCTTCTGAATATTTGCAGCCAATTCCCAGGTTTTTCCTTTGGGAATAAACATATGTTGGAAGAACCAGGGAGGAGTTGAGCAAACGGAACCGGCAGTAACATGAACGGCAGCGACTTTTCTTTTTTCAAAGTGTTTTACCAATTGGACCATTTCCGAAAGATGAAATCCGTTTTCAATTAATTCGTCTCCGCTAATTCGGATGACAATCGGCAAAGAGACTTCCTTTTGCACCGCATCGAGAACGGCCAAAGGAAATTTAATCCGATTTTCAAAACTTCCTCCGTATTCGTCTGTTCTGTCGTTTACGGCGGGAGAGAAAAATTGAGCGAAAAGATAACCATGTCCGTATTGAAGTTCCAAAAAATCAAAATCCGCCGCTTCGGCACGTTTTGCCGACTGAACAAACAATTCGGTTACGCTTTCCATGTCGGATTCATTCATTTTTTGGGGAACTGCTCCGCCGTTTTCGCATGCTTTATTCGTAGAAGAGATAAAAACATTACCCGGAATTTTGGGATTTGCCATTCGACCGGGATGATTGAGGTGTGCAATTGATTTCGAACCGTTTTTATGAATAATTTCGTTAAGTTGTTTCAAGCCCGAAATTTTATCGTCTGAATCAATTCCCAATTGAGTGGGAATTTCGCGTAAGTTGGAAGACATAAAAAGCGGTTCCAAAATTACCGCTCCGATATGTTTGGTTCGTTCTCGATAAAAATCGATATGTTTTTGATTAACGAATCCGTTACCGTCACTATAGCCGAGTTTTATGGGTGCCATAATAAATTCGTTTCGTAAGTTTAACATTTTATCCTCCGCTTATTTTGATTTTTCACGGATAAAGTTAAACATTTAAAATATTTAATAGTGTCAAGAATATTGTTGCGGAAAAATTCCTGATTTCTTTTTTTATTGAAAAATAATAAGTTATGTTTTTAAGAATAAAAAAGCCGCCGATTTAAATCGCGGCTTTGGAAGATTTTTTCGTTTGTTTTATTTTTGATTTGAGGACAATCGTTTCTTCAAAATGAAACATTATTTGGTTACGGTAACGGTTCTGGAATAAAC
>NATF01000083.1 GCA_002085205.1 Candidatus Cloacimonas sp. 4484_275
CGTCGGAAGCTCGATAAATCATGAATTTTCCATCTTTCGTTTTTACTTTCACATAATGCCCGGTCGCTATTTTTTCCGCACCCAAATCCAAAGCTTTTTTCAGAAAAACGCCCCATTTAATCGTGGGATTGCAAAGAGTACAAGGATTCGGAGTTTCGCCCTTCTCATACTCGGAAATAAAATCATTCACAACTATTTTTTCAAAATCCGACGAAACATCTATCACATAATGCTTTATTCCCAATTTTTCACAAACTCTGCGAGCATCGGAAATAGCCAAATTGATTCCCTCATCATCGGCAAACCCGTATTTTGCATTATCGAAATGCCGCATCGTTACGCCGAAAATTTCATGACCTTCGTTTTTAAGAAGAACGGCAGCCACGGAGCTATCCACTCCGCCGCTCATTGCAACGGCAATTTTCATATTACTATCCCTGAACCCTTTTTATATCGGCTCCGAGTTGTTTTAATTTTTCTTCGATTTTCTCATATCCTCTGTCAATATGATAAATTCGGGAAATAACGGTTTTGCCTTTTGCGGCAAGTCCTGCGAGGACGAGAGCGGCGCTGGCGCGCAAATCCGTTGCCATCACTTCCGCTCCGCTGAGCTGTTTCACTCCTTTAACCGATGCCACATTTTTGTTCATTGTGATATTCGCATCCAGCCGCAGAAGTTCGGCGACATGCATAAATCTGTCCGGAAAAATTTCATCGGTTATTTTGCTTTCTCCGTCCGCAAGTGTCATCAAGGCAAGAAATTGCGCTTGCAAATCGGTGGGAAATCCCGGATAAGGTTCCGTGAAAATATCCACCGGTTTTATTCTTTCGGCAGGAAATATTTTGATGTTTTTATTCTCTATTCGGAATCTGCTACCGGCTTTTTCCATTTTTTCGATCAAAGATTGAAGATGTTCCGAAACACAGTTTTTCACGGTAATTTCGCTTTTGGTGATAGCGGCGGCTAAGAGAAAAGTTCCCGCTTCTATTCTATCCGGAATCATTTCCATTTCCGCCGAATGAAGTTCTTGCACTCCTTTTATTTTCAGGTGAGAAGTTCCTTTCCCTTCAATTTGCGCTCCCATTTTCACCAGAAAATCTATCATGCTGGTAATTTCCGGCTCTACCGCGGCGTTAAAAATTTCGGTTTCCCCTTTTGCCGAAACCGCCACCGAAATTGCATTTTCAGTCGCTCCCACGCTTACTTTTTCAAAATATATTTTCGCGCCCTTCAGTTCTTTCGCTTCGGCATAAATATAACCGTTTTTGATGTTTATTTTCGCTCCGAATTTCTCCATCGCCTTCAAATGCAAATCTACCGGACGCGTGCCGATAGCGCAACCGCCGGGAAGGGAAACTTTTGCTTTTCCGAATCTGGCAAGAAGCGGACCCAGAACATTAATGGAAGCGCGCATCTTGCTGACAATCTCGTAAGGAGCTTCATAAAAACTGCAATAACTCGTATCAATCGCCAAACTCTTGTCTTCATAATCCACTCGCGCTCCGATAATTCTGAGCAGATGAGACATCATTTTTATATCGTTCAATTTGGGAACATTTCGCAAAGCGGATTTCCCTTTTGCCAAAAGCGTTACGGCCATAATCGGCAAAATGGCATTCTTGGCACCGCTGATTTCAACGCTTCCGCTTAATTTTTTGCCGCCTTCAATGACAAATTTTTCCATTTAAATCCTCTGTTTACCAATTTTTCTCAGGTAAAATTTTAGTAAATTATTATCTTATAATCGCCTCTGATTCCGGCGTTTTTTCATTTGTTTTTAATTCTCACAATTCTGTCGAATCCGTTCAAATCTTTGAAAACGCTGATATTTTCGAATCCGTTTTTCAAAGCAATTTCCCTAATTTTATCGGCTTGCTTGCTTCCTATTTCAAAATAGATACATCCGTTTTCACATAAAAATTCTTTTGCTTCCGATAATATTTTCTTATAAAAGAACAATCCGTTTTCTTTGGCAAGCAAAGCAATTTTCGGCTCGAACTCGGTAATTTCAGGCGACAAATTCCCATATTCTTCCGCTGAAATATAGGGCGGATTGGAAACAATTATTTCATATTTTTCCTTAATTTCGGAAAAAATATCGGATTTAATAAAGTTAATTTGGGTTCCGTTATTATCGGAATTTTGTTTGGCAACGGCAAGTGCTTCTTCCGAAATATCGGAAGCATCGGCTTTCGACTCGGGAAAATTCATTTTCAAAGCAATTGCAACCGCGCCGGAACCTGTTCCGATTTCCAAAAAACTTTTCACGCTCGCATTATCTTTTATGATTCTCTCCACCAACAATTCCGTTTCCGGTCTGGGAATGAGAACGGCGGAATTAACGATAATTCTGTTTCCGTAAAATTCGCACTCGCCCAAAACATATTGCAACGGCTCGAAAGTCGCTCTTCTCAAAATCAATTCTTTGATTTTTTTTCTTTCGGAAACGGTGAGAATTCGGTCAAACTGCAAATATAAATTCAACCTGTTTATTTTCAGTATGTGTGAAATTATGAGTTCGGCATTTAAACGAGCATTTTCTATTTTTTTTGTTTTGAAAAAATTGCTCGTCCACTTTAATATTTCCTTGATGTTCCAATCCTTCAAAATGCGTCTCTCCCCGAAATTTCTTTGAAAAAACAAAAGCGGCAATTTATGCCGCCCTCAGAATATATCACCGTCAACAACTTTACTTTTGCGCCGCTTTCGCGATTCAAACAAATATTTTTCGTTTTCCCGTGTTAATAACCTCGCACTCTTTTCAGAATCTTTTCCTGAATATTTGCGGGTGTCTTTTTATATTCCAGAAATTCCATCGTGTAAATCGCTCTTCCCTGAGAAATCGAACGCAAAGTCGTGGCATAACCGAAAAGCTCACTCATAGGAATTTCCGCCACAATTTCCTGTTTATTCAATTTCGGTCTGATCCGATCAATCTTTCCTCTCTTGGAATTAATATCGCCGATAATATCGCCCATAAACTCTTCCGGAGTAATGATGCTAACTTGCATTATCGGCTCCATAATTACGGCTTTGGCGGTTTGCAGAGCTTTGTTAACGGCAATCGAAGACGCAATGCTGAAAGCCGTTTCGCTGGAATCAACTTCGTTATATTTGCCGTCCAACAGTTCTATTTTCACCCGTTCCACCGGACTGCTCATAATCGGACCGTCCATACAAGCGTTCAGTGCGCTTTCTTCAATCACATTCCAATACTCTTTGGGAATAACCTCTTCGGAAACGGAATTTACAAAAACATTCTTCTTTCCTTTGGGAAGTTCATGCAGTTCCAAAGGCGAAAGTTTCATTTTCACAACCGCAAAATGTCCTTTTCCGTTCAATTCGCGAATAAATTCGCCCTCCGCCGTAACTTCATTTTCAATGGTTTCTTTGTAAGCGACTTGCGGATTTCCGACATTGGCGTGAACATTGAATTCCCTCTTTAATCTATCGACAATAATTTCCAGATGCAATTCACCCATCCCGGAAATCAGGGTTTGACCGGTTTCTTTGTTCTGATAAACGCGAAATGTGGGATCTTCCTCTTCCAATTTGGAAATTCAATGTCGGAAAGCAGAATGTTATTATTTTCGGAAGTTATCGTATCGCCCGTAAAAACATATTTTGGTCCGACGATTGCCGCAATATCTCCCGCTTTAAGTTCCAAAATATCTTTCTTTTTATTGGAATGCATCTGCAATATTCGGGAAATGCGTTCTTTTTTTCCGTTTCTTTGATTGAAAATCGTGCCGCCGCGTTTGGTGGAACCCGAATAAACGCGAATATAAATCAATTTCCCGACATATTTATCGATTTGAACTTTGAAAGCAAGCGCGGAAAACACATCATCGATTTTCGGGTAAATCTCCTTTTCTTCTCCGCTTTTTTTATCAATCGCGATAGCAGGCGGCAAATCGAGAGGCGACGGCAAAAAATCCGTAATCGCATCCAAAAGCGGTTGCACACCTTTGTTTTTTAAAGCGGAACCGCATAAAATCGGCACAAAATGATGATGAATCGTTGCTTTTCTGATACTTGCCAAAATCTTTTCAGCCGGGATTTCTTCCCCTTCCAGATAAGCTTCCATCAATTCGTCGTCAAATTCCGCCAAGTGTTCAAATAATTTATTGCGTTGATTTTCGACCGCTTCCAAATATTCTTCGGGAATTTTTTTGTAAAAATATTTCACGCCTTGAGTCGATTCGTCAAAATAAATCGCTCGCTGGGAAACGATGTCTATTACACCTTCAAATTTATCTTCTTTTCCGATAGGAACTTGAATTGCGCAAGCATTTTCCGTTAACCGATCGTGAATCATCTCGATTACGGCTTCAAAATCGGCACCGGCTCTATCCAACTTGTTCACAAAAGCAATTCTGGGAATTCCGTATCGGTCCGCTTGATGCCAAACCGTTTCGGATTGAGGTTCAACGCCGCTTACTCCGCAGAAAATCCCGACCGCTCCGTCCAAAATTCGCAGCGATCTTTCCACTTCCGCCGTAAAATCGACATGTCCGGGAGTATCGATAATATTTATCTGTTTCTTTTTCCAAAAACAAGTGGTAACCGCCGAAGTAATGGTTATTCCGCGTTCCTTTTCCTGTTCCATCCAGTCCATCACGACATTGCCGTCATGGACTTCGCCCATTCTGTGAATAATGCCGGTATAGAACAACATCCTTTCGGTTGTAGTCGTCTTACCGGCATCAATATGAGCCATTATTCCGATGTTTCTGATAATAGACAGATCAAACGGCATAATTTATAATTTATTTAGAATCTAAAGTGAGCGAACGCTTTGTTGGCTTCCGCCATTTTATGCGTATCTTCTCGTTTTTTGATGCTGGCGCCTTCCTTTTTATACGCTGCCAGAAGTTCCGCGGCAAGTCTTTCCATCATGGTTTTTTCGGATCGTTTGCGCGCAAAACCGATAATCCAGCGGAAGGCGAGAGCCTGCGCATTTTTCGGAGTAACTTCCGTGGGAACCTGATAATTGGCTCCTCCGATTCGGCGCGAAACCACTTTTATCAAAGGTTTCACATTATCAACGGCTTGATTGAAGACATCAAGAGGATTTTCTTTGGTTCGTTTTTCCAGAATATCAAGCGCACCGTAAACGATTTTTTCCGCCAAACTCTTTTTCCCTCTTTGCATCACGGTATTTATGAATTTACTCAAGACGACACTTTGATATTTCGGATCGGGGAGAATTTCTCTTTCTACTATTTTTTTTCTGCGTGACATTCAGTTCCTCCTACTTCTTCTTCGGTCTTTTGGTTCCATATTTGGAACGAGAACGAATCTTGTTTTCGACACCGGCGGTATCAAGCGCGCCACGAACAATGTGATAACGAACACCCGGTAAATCTTTTACTCTGCCGCCACGAACCAATACAATGGAGTGTTCCTGCAGATTATGACCTTCTCCGGGAATATACGCCGTGATTTCAAAACCGTTTGTTAATCTTACACGAGCCACTTTTCTCAACGCGGAATTAGGTTTCTTCGGCGTTGTTGTGTAAACCCTCGTGCAAACACCTCTTCTTTGCGGACAGGAAGAAAGAGCACGATTTTTTTTCTTGCTGATAATTCTCTTTCTGCCTTTTCTTACCAATTGATTAATTGTTGGCACAATTCCTCCATTTTATTTTTTTAGAAATCAAGTAAATTCTCGTCTTCTTCTTCCTTCTGAGCGTGAGCCAATTCACTGATAATATCACCAACCGTTTTACCTTCGTCCTTCGCCTTTTCCACCATGCTGTTAAAGTACTTCGTTCCTGTTCCCACGGGAATTCGATGTCCGATAATGATGCTCTCTTTTAAACCTTCGAGATTATCAACTTTACCTTCAATCGAAGCCTGCGTAAGAACTTTTGTTGTTTCTTGGAAAGAAGCGGCGGAAAGCCAACTGTCGGTGAGTAGCGATGCTTTGGTTATTCCCAGAAGCAATTGTTCAAAAGTGGCTCCTTCGCCACCCTTCTCTTCGATTCTCTTGTTCTCTTTCATCACTTGATTTCTATCTACTATTTCTCCTTCCAGGAACATCGTATGTCCCGGATTGATAATTCTGATTTTCTTGAACATTTGCCTGATAATTACGGCAATATGTTTATCATCGATTTTTACACCCTGTTTCTGATAAACTTCCTGAATTTCATTCAAAATAAGTGTTTGAGCCGCTTTAATACCTTTTGCTTTAAGAATATCATGAGGATCAAGCGGACCGCCGGAAAGAGCGTCACCACTATCTACAATATCGCCCTCATGAACGATAATTCGTTTACCGGGCGGAATGATATATCTTTGTTCGGTACCGTCTTCCGCTTTCACGAATATTTCACGACCCTTGTTGGTAAGATTTCCGATGGAAACCGTTCCGGCAATTTCGGAAATAATCGCTTTATTCTTGGGCTCTCTTGCTTCAAACAAATCCTGAACCCGCGGCAAACCACCGGTGATATCGCTTTGTTTAACCGTAATTCTGGAAGTTTTTCCGAGAATATCTCCCGGATAAACATAAACTCCGTCTTCCACTTCGATGTTAAGACCTTTGGGAAGCGGAACCAGTACATCTTTTCCTTCTTCGGTAATAATTTTGAATTGCGGCTGCGCCAAATCAACATCGGTGCTGGCAGTTCCTCCGATATGGAATGTTCGCAGAGTCAATTGAGTTCCGGGTTCGCCGATACTCTGAGCGGCAATCACGCCGACAGGTTCACCGATTGTTACCGGTTTGTTTGTTCCCAGATTTCTGCCGTAACATTTTGCACAAATACCTTTTTCCGATTCGCAAGTAAGCGGAGAACGAACTTTTACCGAATTGATACCGTGCTTTTGAATGATAATCGCTTTTTCGTTGGTTATCTCTTCATTGGCATGACAAATAATTTCTTCGGTAACCGGATCCAAAATATCTTCGGCGGCTGTTCTGCCCTTGATTCTGTCGGAAAGAGGTTCAATTGTTTCCCTGCCTTCTTTCAGAGCGGTAACTTCAATACCTTCGATAGTTCCGCAATCTTCGGAAGTTATGACGGCATTTTGAGCGACATCGACCAATCTTCTGGTAAGATAGCCTGCATCGGCTGTTTTCAAAGCAGTGTCAGCCAATCCTTTTCTGGCTCCGTGAGTGGAAATAAAGTATTCCAGAACCGTAAGGCCTTCTTTGAAGTTAGATTTAATCGGTGTTTCGATAACCTCGGCAATACTTTCGGAAGTTCCTTTGGAAGGTTTGTCCATCAAACCTCTCATTGCTCCGAGCTGTTTAATTTGGTCTTTTCCTCCACGAGCGCTGGAGCTGTACATCATATTAATCGGATTAAAACCGTCTCTGTCGGCTTCCAGCTCTTTCATCAGAATATCGGTTACTTCCTCCGTGGTCATTTTCCATTTATCAATAACACGATTATATCTTTCCGTCTCCGTAATTTCACCGTTCATATAACTTTTAATAATTTTATTTATCTCTTTCTCGGTTTTTGCAATAATCTCATCTTTAATTGTAGGTGAAATTACATCGCTGGCGCTGAAAGTAATGCCGGCTTTGGTTGCATATTGAAATCCCAAATCCTTCAA
>NATF01000002.1 GCA_002085205.1 Candidatus Cloacimonas sp. 4484_275
TATTAAAAACAGGAAAAATAGTTTATATTAAATAGTTTTTTGACTTTTGGAAACTTAACAAATTTTTGAAATTTGTTAAGTCCGACAAACTCATAAATGCTAAACAATTCATAAGTTCTTGCGAAAAATTACCGTAATATTTTCTCGGTGATTTTTTTTTGTATCACACAAATTATAAAGATGTTACTATCTACTTTTCGTCCAAAACTACTCCCCATTCGGTAACAACAAAACCCTTTCTTTCAAAAGACGGTATGTCAGGCTCGCTTAATTCAATCTCATTTGATTTCAGTTTCGAAATATAATATGTTAATCTTAGAATACTATCGGGCTGTTGCGAGAAATCAAGCCGAATAAGCGGATCAAGTTGTTCATTATATTGAGGATAAATTGCATAATATTTTGAATCGGTTAATTTAGGAATCCAATATTCAATAAAATCATCAATTTCATCTTGCTTAAAACCGGTTTCTCGTAAATTTTCTTCAAAAAAACTTTTTAGATTTTCAAGTTTTATAATCCATCCTTTTCTTTTTTGAAAAATATTAGGTTGGATACTTTCATAAAACAAATAATCGTATTTATTATTGATTTTACCGTCGGACTCAATTTGAAGATTTTGCCATTGCTCCGGAAATTTTGGTATAGATTTTATAACTTCTCCCGATTTGGGAAATGAAATATTCACATCCAAACTAATTTGATTTTCGGGATAGATATAAATATTCGGTTTGTAATCAATTAAATAATAGTTAAAAGAATAATCCGCATATCCTTCTATCAAATCAAATTCCGTTTCAAAAGATATCTCCGGTTCTCCTGATTTTATCAAATAACTGCCGGATTCAATTTCGGTTTCAAACCTTCCCAAACTATCCGTGAATAAAGAATCGACAAAAACGGAATCCTTCCAGACGGAAAATCGAGCATTAACAATTAGTCCGTTAGCAGGATCATTCATAACACTACGGTCATACATAACGCCGCAATTAAGATTCTCATTAACAACATCAAAATCCCGCTGATAATCGATTCTCAATGTATCAAAATGAGCTATTGTATTAAAAATAGAATAATTACCATATTTGCGGGCAATGGAATGATAAGCAATAATTCTTTCTTCTTCCGGCGGATCGGAAATAAACTCGGTAAGATAAATCTCCAATTCTCCGATTTGTTGCTCTTCAAAATTGATCGGATAAATTTTTCCGTCTTCGCTTTCGGTAACAACAAATGTCTTCCGAAGTAAGCCGTTTTGCAGAATTTCGATGGTAACCATCGAAGTTTTATCCAGTGAAGTAGTAGAATTATTACAACCATAAACCACCATTACAATAATCATTAACCCCACTAATTTTTGCATAAATTTCTTTCTCCCTTTTTTAATGAACGCTAATGTTCCGTGTGTGATGCGAAATCGAAATAATTCGACTGATATAAATCAGAAAATTAAGCCGTCGAAAATTAAAATCCACCCGATTTATATCTTTTGCGCCTTAACCCAAAGTATTCCTTTATAATCACTATTATAAGACAATACATTATCAAAGAACGGTTTGTAGATGTTATTTTTTGGGCCACTGTTTGTTATTCGATATTCAAGTATCTTCATTTTCCCTAATAAGTTTTTCTGAATAATTGATTCGGAAAGATTTTGAGGCTCTGTAACAGATTTTGGTTCTCCCAGGTTAAAACTACAATATAAAATTCCACCCTTTTTCAAAATTCTCAAAACTTCCGCACTCATAATTGAGAAATTATCGACATGATCCATTGCATTTAACGAAAAAATTACATCGACAAAATTACTCGGAATTGGAATACAACTTTCGGTTGATTTTATGTATAACATATTATGGGAAATAATATCATTTTTAAATACTTTTGAATATTGATCTACCAAAACATCAATTCCTATTCTGAGTTTTGCCGCATCTGCCCACGCGAGACTTCCTCGTGGACCACACCCAAAATCAGCTACAATTTTATCTTTTATAAATTCATCACTTGATTCCTGTGCCATCGCCAGCATTATAGTTTTATAAAATGAATTTTCGAATTTTCCGTCTTCGCCTTTATTTCTACTTTTCCAGTATGCTAATTCAGAGGCATATTTATTAGCAAAAATATTATAAATTGGTCTCAAAATATTCTTAATACGATCCGGAGTCATTCTTTTTATTCTGTTTAACATGGCTCTAACATTTCCTCGAAATAATTTGTAAACCATCCAATTCTAATGCTGACACAATTACAACTTTGTCATTTCAACAGCAGACATTTTTTCATGGCTTTTGTTTTGCCGTTTACAGTCAATTTATAGAAATAAATTCCGGAATTTACGAATTTTCCGTTTTTGTCTTTTCCATCCCAGACAATCGAATTCCAACCTTTCAAAAGTTTGTTGCCAACGAGTTTTTTTACTTTTTGACCTTTTATATTATAAATTTCGATAATCGCTTTTTCCTCTTTCTTATCCATCAGGAAAGAAATTGTCGTATAATTCGCAAACGGATTAGGATGATTTTGTCCGAGCTTAAAGAGGTCGTTTATTTCGTTATCATCGGCAGAAGTGGGAGTTACTATCAGGTTTACGGGAATTTCAAAATTTTCGTTCTGATCGGTAGAAATGGAAATTGTTGCCGAATATTCACCGCTATTTACATTTTCCGCGGAAAAGATTACCGGTATTTCTTTGGAACTTTCTCCTTCAATCGAGGATTCGGAAACCGGAAGCGAAAGCCAATTTAGAGGTCTGTATGAGCGGTAGGAACATAAATATTAGAATATGTTATTAAAATTCCGTTATCTTGAGTTTCGTTTTCGATACCGACCGTAGCATAATTATCATATTGATCTATATTATGAATTTCTTTGTATTGAAACAAAATTTTGCCGTCGCCGTTTGCCGTGGGATAATATTCGGAGTCGTAAAGAATAACTTCAAAAGTATTGTTGTAATAAGGACTATTTGTGTTGTTGGTATGATACCATTCCACCACAAAATAATGATTAACCGCATCATATAAATAATAAACAGTTCCGCCGCTTAAATCGTCCCAAAACGGAGCAATCATATTATTCGGACCCACTCCCGACGGAATTGTTCTGTTTCTGTGAAAAATCACTCTGCTTTCTCCCAAATTAACATAACCGTTGGAAGCAATCGTTATTTTATCAAATGTTTTGCCAAAATACCGAAAATGGAAATCGGCGGGTAAATCCACAATATCAAGATAACCGTCGGAAGTTGAATAATCAATACTCACGGAAGTTCCGCTGCCGCCGCTGTTGGGTCGAAGTTCTATCCAATTATAATCCGGCGCGGCAAAAGAAGTATTGTCTGCCGATTCTATCGCGCAGTAACCGTAATCACAAAAGGTAGGAGCATTTTCATCGATAATTCCAATCGGATAATCAAAGAAAATTTGTTGTACCAAATCTCCGTTCGAAAATACATCGAGTCGGAAACGAGCCAATTCTCCGCTAACAACATTGCCGATATTTATCATAAAAGGTTGGAAACACATTCCCGAAGAACCGGCCGTAATATTTTCATAAGAAGAAGTGCCGGAAATGATTTCCACATTGTTATTCAAACTGTTTAGTTCGGCGGTAAAATTCCCGCTAAAAATGTTTCCCAAATTTTGAAGCACGACATAAACTTCCGCTTCGGAATTCTGAAGCAATTGATTCTCCATATCAGGAACATTCAAACCGGTAAAAGTTAATTCCGGCGCCTGAATTTCCACCGGAATCAAAAATTCCTGTTCACCGTAATTCGAATCTATATTTAACTTTAATTCTCTGATTCGGGAAGAATCCCATAATTTCACAAAATTCACGGTAAACTGACATGTTTCCGTTTCCGCCGCCGGAATAGAAGTCAATAGCAAATTGCCGGACAAGACATTTGTTAATCCGTCTTCCGAGGTTAAAGAAACATTAATATCGGAAGCATCGATTTCTCCCAAATTTTTTATGGTTATTTGCAAATTAATATCTTCTCCCAAAACGGTGGACGGATTAAAAATATAGGAAACCAAACCCAACGCTCCGCTTTCCTCAACCGACAAATCTTCCGTTTGCGGAATATAACCTTGTTTGGAAACAGTGATTTCATATTCTCCGGGAAAAAGAGAAACGGGAATGTTTGTTTTTCCCAGTTCATTAGTAATTCCGGCGGCAATTAAACTGTCCTCGTTAGTAATTGCGACAATAAAACCGCTTTTTTCGTTTTCTTGAGCATCGATTTGAACCGCAACGAAATTTTGGGAAGAGTTAAGAGGAGAATTAAAAAAAACACTTACATTTTTAGGAATATCCGTCCAAATCGAAAGTCCCGGATCTCCAAGCAAATTATAGACATAAAAATAAAATTGGTCTGAATTGAGCGAATTTCCCCAATTATGGCAAGTGGGATAATCTTTATACATTTCCATCTTTCCGCGCAAAAGCATTTCCCCGCAACGAAAGAGATTTTCTTGGGTAATTCCCTGATAAATTCCGATATCGTTCGCATTGTTAAATTGAGTTTTCGTATCTCTTTCACTGGGACCGATAAAAGCAATTGCTCCTTTGGGAGAAGACGGATTTCCCGCATTTAACCAAGTTTCACCGAAACAAGAAGGCGCTTCGGTTGCACCGTAATCGCCGCCGCCGCAAACTATGCCGGTTACCATCGGAAGCATAAAACCGTTAGCCAGATTTTCCACATGATAACTATCTAGTAAATGACCGTAGCCGCCGACCCAATAATCATAACTTCCGTAGCCGCGATAATTGATAAAAGAATATCCTTGATTTATCATATTCATCAATTGTCCGCTATTGGATTGATACGGCGAAAAGAAAGTATCGACGACAGTAAAATCAAAATCGAGCAGTTTTTCCCGAATTGCCACTTTTGTTTCCCGCGGAGAGGCAAAATTATAATCAAAATAGCAAGTCATCAAAGCCTTTTTCATCCAATTTCCACCCACGGGATTTTTTTCATAATTAATGATTTTACTGATTATCGTTTGCAGTTGAAAGGGCGTTCGGTAGGAAAGTCTTCCCAACATTACATCAGGAAAATAATCCTCGCCTTCCAAAAGGGAATATGGAAGATCCGAAACATCGGTGGGAGTGAGATAACCGTCCACAAAAAAAGTGGGAATCGCATAAGTTCCGTCCTGATCGCCCACAAGAACAACAAATTCCGGTGGAACTTCCCAAGTGTCATAAGCATTTTGAATATAATTTTTTATCTCCGAATTGCTCATGCCGGTTTCAGAGGTTCTGACAATTTCGGTCGCAAATCCCAATTTTTCTTTCCAACGAGCAAGCTCCTCGATATTATTTTCTATTAAATTTGAATTGGGAATAATAAATAAATATTTTCCATTTGCG
This sequence comes from Candidatus Cloacimonas sp. 4484_275, assembly GCA_002085205.1. GTDB lineage: Bacteria > Cloacimonadota > Cloacimonadia > Cloacimonadales > TCS61 > 4484-275. Next base: position 5,392 of record NATF01000002.1, read on the forward strand.
GAACTTCTCTCTCTTTGGAATCCGAAAATATTTTTTTTCGCCAAATCTTCAAAAGACTTTGAACAAATATTTCTTTCTCCGATGAGAGGATTCTCGCGGTTGTTTTCATCAATTTGAAATTCAGCACGAATATTTTTCAGAATCCGAAGTTTGTTTTGTTGAGGATTATATTGCACAGCCGCAATTGTTATTTGCGAAAATCGAACTCCCCTCATAATGTTCGGTTTGGAAATTATCACCACTTCTTCGGGAAACCATTTATCACGCGCATAAAATTCGTTCTTGGGAGAAATCTTATCTTCCCAACCGTTGGGAACGATTTTTTGCCCCAAATTTACGGTTTCAAAATCATATTTAAAATCCGAAAGCACATAATTGCCGACTGCCGGAAGTGAAACAAGTTTGCTGAAAGCCGGTAATTCCGCTTCTCCGTAATCTCCGATCGTTGCCGAATTTTCCATTTTTAATTGAACAAATTCTTCCCTCTCCAAAACGCGAGTAATGTTCTTATCAATTTCAAAATCTCCCTTAATTAAAAGAAGACTTCCTTCTTTTTTTATTGTCGGCATTTTTCCGAACAACATCGCGGATAACATTATCACAAACAATATCACGGCGATTTTCTTCATTGTAGTTTAACTCCTCTTTCAGATTTCGGCTGCAATCGGTTCAAACCCGAAAAGCATTACAGCAAACGAGAAATGAGCAATAATTATTCCACGAAAATTTATTATCTGATTAACAATCCTCTTTTTACGGCAATAATTTTATTGTTTATCTTTAAGTTGAAGAAATAAATTCCCGATGCCACCGCTTTGTCGTTTTTATCTTTTCCGTTCCAAACAACATAATAAACCGGTGTTGTTGCATTTGAATCATCACGAATGTTATTTAAAATTTTGACCTTTTCCCCTTTGATATTATAAATTTGAATTTCAGCATTTTCAATATGTTTTGAATTGAGATTGAAAGAAATTTTGGTGGAAATATTAAACGGATTCGGATAGTTGGAAAAGAGCAAAGTTGCATTTTCCATTTCGTTATCATCGGCAATGAAAACATTTATGCAAGTTGCTTGCGCCGGATTACTGAACGCACTTTCACCTTGTTCGTAAACCGCCGAAACCACATAAAAGTAGGTTAAACCTATTTCCACATCAGAATCTTGATAAGAAGATTCCGAAGTCTCCGTCAGAAAAACATACGGTTCTTCAAGATTATTTCTGCGATAAATTTTGTAATTTACAACTTCTTCGGAAGGTTCGTTCCAACTCAAATCGATACCGTTTTCAGAAGAACTTTCGGCAGTCAAATCGGTGGGCGGAAGCAGAAGATTTCCCACATTTACGATAGAAACATCATCGATGTACCAACCCTCGTCCGTAACGCCGCCGTCCGTTCCGAAAACAAAACGGAATTTTACAGTTCCCGTAAAATCGGACAAATCAAAATATGCCGGTTGCCAAACAATTGAACCGGAATAAACTTGAGTTTCTCCGGCAAAAGGCGGATTATTATCTCCCCGCGTCAAATAGGGATAACCTCCGACGGGAAATATTTGTTGCCATTCCTCGTTATAATAAATTTCAACCAAACCGCCGTCATAACAATATCCCGGATAATTCGAACTCGCTTCCGCGTGCATCCAGTGATAGAAAGACAGATAAGTGTTATCCGTTACTTCCATTTCCGGAGTTTCCAAAGCACATTTCACTCCGTTATTGTAATCATCGGTTCCCGTTCCGCCCACTTTCCAAGAATGAGTTTCGGAATGATAGCGGGCATCGGACAAATGCCACTGATCCGTTCCGTTATCCAAAGAATAATGTTGCCAGCCATTTCCGCTATTTTCCATATCATCGGAAAATCCGGTACTAAGAGCAAGTTGTTGCAAATTATAATAACCGTCTTCATCCGTGAGCAATAAATTCAAAAGAAAGCCGTGAACGGAAGGACATTCCGCAGAAATGGAAACGGAAAATTGATTTTCAAAGAAAGCGGAATTATTCGCCTGCAACTGAATAATCTGGGAAGTCCCTTCGGAAACGGAGATAAATTCGTCGTCACAATAGAGTTGCGCCAAAATAATGTGTGAATCGGCAGAACCGTTATTGGCAAGTCTGATATTCAAATCAAAATTTTCTCCGGCTTCCAGATAACCGTTTTCATTTTCATCGGCAATTTCATAATCGTCAATTTGCAAAACCGGAGAATGAGCCGTAATCGGAAAATCATATTCCCAAGAATCCGATTCGGAAACAATATTCAAATGAAAAAGTAAAATTTCATTGTCAGGGCAGAACGGTGAAATTTGGAAAGCGAATTGTTCATTACCGGATAAAACCGAGTCGGGAAAAATGTTCCCGTAATTCGCAGTATTTTGAATTATTGTGATATAAGAATTTTCGGAAGAAATCACAGCGGAAACATTTTCTGCCGTTTGCATTCCAAAGTTATGAAGCGCAATTGCCAAATTAACCGTTTCCGCATATTCCGCATTGCCATTTCCGTTTTCGTCTTCGATAATTATGTTATCCACGGCTAAAAAGGGCGATTCGGTTTCGACAATCTGAATTTCCTGCAAAAATCGATTTTTGTTGTGAGCGATTATCGAAAGAGTCAATTGTCCGGATTCGGTTATTTCTTCTTCAAATTGAATTATTCCGATGCCGTTTTCATCGGTTACGACCGAACCGAGCAATTCGCCGTTCATCACTACGGCAATTCTGGCGTCTTCAACTCCGGCGTCAATTTCGATGTTATCAACTCCCACCGGAATTTGCGGTTGGTAAACAACATTTTCGAAGTCGGTCGGTTGCGCCGTCCAAATATCAAGCGTCGGATCACCGAAAAGATTGGTCTCATAAGCAGTCCAGCGCATATAATCGCTGCCAAGCATCAGAGAAACATCCGCTTCTTTTGAATAGGTATTTACTTCTCCGATTCGGAAAATATTTTGCCCGAAAATGCCGTCGAAAAATAATCTGTCGTAATATTGGGAAGAGCTGTTTGTTCCGCCCGGTTCATACCAACCGTATCGAGAATTGGCGACGCAAGCCACTTCTCCCGTTGCTATCGTCGTTATTTTCTCCGCAAAACAATCCACAGTATAATATCCGTCGAAATGCCAATTATCGAACGAGCCGTTATAACATCCTTGCGAGTAGCCGATTACAAAACCTCTGGTTACACCGTCGTTGGTAAAATTTGTCGTCGTCAAATCGAAATTATTCATTTTCATATTGTAAGTTGGGCTGGAATGACCGAGATGATTGAGTAAATTCAAACCCGTATTATTGAAATGAGCGAAAACTTCCGTTTTACTCCAATTATGATCTCGGTCATACAGAGTGGAAACGCTGAAATTATCGGCAAATCCGGCGGTTGTGTAACCGTTGTTGGAACTTCCTTCGGCAATTTCATCCTTATAATCTCCGCCGTATGTGAGCGGGTTGTTATTCAGCAATTCGCCCAACATCAATCCTTTCTCGATATCGGCAACTACCGGAGAATTTTGATACATCAAAAGTTTATTGGTAAAATTGAAAATTTCCTGCTGACTATCCACGCAGATTCTGCCGACATAAACTTCCGCATAAGCGTCAATTTCCGCCGCTTCTCCCCAATTGTTGTCTCCGTCATCGTTCCAATTCCCATCCAAGTTGGAATAATACATATCGGACGGAAGATTATTTTCGTCCAAAACCCTAAAACCTCGATGCGGAACGATAACCTGAGAAACATCATTGCCATCGGAATCTCCACCGAGAATCACATATTTGATTCCGTGATTTGTGTAATAATCGATGATACAGTTACGAATTTTTTCCTGATTGTCTTGTCCCGCATAATTTGCATAAATATTTTCCGTAGTTTCCGCAATCGTGCGATAACCGGTGGACTCCTTAAATTCAATATAATCGGCAAAAGCGGGAAGCAAATCATTATTGGTAACGAGCAAAATATCGTAATCTTCGTCGCGTTCGGAATCAACCGTGTTCGGATAAGAAACCAACATTTGCGGATTATCTACAATTCGCAAAATTCGGTTATTTATCTTTTGGGAAGAACGGTAAAATCGTTCCGAATTTGCCGCTTTTTCGGAATACTCGGAATGAACTTTCACGGTAATTGCTTTAATCAATTTCACAATTTTTCGTTTTGGATTATAGCGAAGCGGACAAATAGCAAACGAAGCAATCGAATGTCCGGCCAGAAAATTCGTACTCAAATTTTCAATGATATTTTCCGGATAATCCGTTTCCGAATTATAGATAATTGCGTTCGGTTTACTTTGATAATTTTCCGCCTTTTGATAAAGGGGAAATTGTCTGCTTGCGGGTTTAAGCGTGATGTTTTCCAAGTCGGAGTAATATTCAACTTTCACAATTTCAACAGACAAAGCGGCTTCTCCCTGCGGCAGCAAAATTTCCGCACCGAAATGCGGCAACAACGGAAAACCCTCTTTTCCGTAATTAACGGCATTTTCATAAATAAACTCCGTGTAACCGTTTTCGCTTTTCATTTGCGGTTTTTCAAATTCATAAACCTGAGTGATTACTTCGGCCGAAAGCAAAGAAATCAACATTGCAATCATCAATAAACTAAAAAATTTTTTCATCGTTTCACCTCTTTTTAATTTTTCCAAACAAATTCTTATGTTATAATTTTTATCTGATTAACAAACATTTTCTCACCGCTTCACTTCTTTCGTCAATTTTGAGTTCGTAAAAATAAATTCCGGAAGTAACCTTTTTGTTATTGTCGTCCGTGCCATTCCAAATCAATGAATGCTTATCGGTTGTCACTTGAGCATTAATCAGCTTTTTAACCTTTTGTCCTTTGATATTGTAAATATTTATTTCCGTTTTTTTCGGACAATTCGCATTAATATCGAAAGAGATGGAAGTCGAACTTTTAAACGGATTGGGAAAATTCGGATAAAGAATCGCCTGAGTTTTTTCCGTTAAATGGAAATCATCGTTTTTAACCGGTGGAATATAATTGTAATTTGTTTCCGTATAATTTACACAAAATGCGGGTATATTGCCATTACTATTTGTTTTAACCTGCATAAAATAAAAATCATTTGGGTTTTCAATTTGGTCGTTGCCCTCAAATTCTCGCCAATCCGTCCATTCAATCAACCCGATATTATCGAACCAGGAATAGGCTTGTCCGCTTAAAGGACAATCGCTTTTTAGAACTATATCGAAAAAGTTGCAATTGTCAGGCACATTTAAATCGGCGGAAAAAAATTCCCATTCCGTATTTCCGCTTAATTCCACTCCGATATTTTCAATTCCAAGAGGAGAGCCTGTAGTTCTTTGAGAATAATATCGAACTTCCACGGTTACGGAATTTCCGTTCAAAGTTTTTATAAAACCATGCAAAGAATATTCGCCCGCCGAATATCTTTTGATTCTGTTTGTGAAATTGGTGATGATTTCGCTTCCGGAATTTTGAAATCTTCTCTGGCAAACGGAACGAAAACCGGCGTAGTAAACGTTTTCATCGTACCATTCGTCGTTACTGTTCAAATTCCAAAAAGTGCAGCCTTCGTCTTCACAATTACCAAACCAAATGATTTCTCTCCCCAATCGATATTCCCAATCGGCGACGGGTTCAATTGTGTTAACGGCGGAAATATTGCCGTTTCTTTGCAGATAAAACGGCTGAGAAATTTTATAATCGCCTTCGGTCTGTAACGGAAAAATAGCGGAATAATTTTGCGAAAGAATTTCCATTGAAAGCGTATCCAATACAACTTTTGCCGTAATATTTTCTCTATCGACGGAAAGATAAGTATTCAATTCCTTTGAACGACGGGCAAGATAATCGAGAATATGAAGACCGAATTCTCCTGTTGCTCTTTCGGGAATGTAATCATCGATAAAAACAGGTGTTATTTCAAATTCATAAAAGCCGCTTTCATTAACCTTTGCATTCAAAATCATGGACGGCATCGTTTCCGCATAAGACAAATCAAACACAAAATTACCGAGTGAATGAGCAATCAATTTCCCGTCGTAAACTTCCAATCCCTGAATTATATGAGGATGATGACAAACAACCAAATCCGCTCCCGCATCAATCATGAAATGGCGAATTTCTCTGTCCCACATATGCGGAACATCAATAAACGGGTCATATTCTTCATCCTCAGGATTTAATTCTTTGTATTGGTATAATTCGAGCGATTTGTCATAATCACTTCCGGGAGCAACCGAATATTCGCTTCCAGAGTGCGTTTCCACAATTACCAAGTCCGCAACATCGCGTACTGAATTTATTTGTTGAGAAACATAATACGGAGTCATATAAGCAAAACCGGGTTTATTGAACCCCGCGTTCAAATACGGTTGATAATTATTGTATTGACCGGTTCTGTCGCTGGAAGCGAGAAAAGCAAAATTCACACCCTTCGTGTTATAAAACAAAGGAAGATAAGCTTCATAAGAATCTATGCCGGCACCGGAATACAAAATTCCGTATTCATCAAGCGTGTTTTGCGTTTCCAATAAACCGGGATAAAGATAATCGTAAACATGATTATTGGCTATCGTAACAATATCGATTCCGGCAAATTGCAGACCGGCGGCATTTTCCGGCGAACCTTTGAAATAAATGGTTTTTGTGGGATGATGCTCCCAATAAGTTGTGAGCGGACATTCCAAATTGGCTACGGAAATATCCGCCGCCTGTCCAAGATACGGGAGAGTCGGTTCGAAAATGGCTTCGACTCCTTGCGTAGGAATAATTCCTCCGCCCTGCTCATATCCGCGAGCCAACATAATATCGCCCACAAAATTCAAAGTGACGGGAAAAGTAGATTCCCCTTCGTCAACCTCAATTTGACAACTGGCTTCTCCCCAACAATTTGTGGAATCGGAAACCTGCAAAAGAACCGTGTAAGGATGATTGTCTTCCACCAAAAATGTGTGAAACGGGTTTTGTTCGGTGCTCGTGGAATCATCACCGAAAAACCAAAAATAATTATGCTCTTCGCTGTCGGGATCGGTTACCTGAGAAAAAAATTGCACATCGACATTTCGATTTCCGTTTCGGTTTCGATAAATTCTTCCCATTTCATAACTGATTTCCACTTGAGGCGGAACCGGCAAATCTTCGCTGATAACACTTATTTCATCAAAATATATCGTTCGCGGAATTCCGCTGTCTTTATCGTTGACGAAAACGATTGAGGTAATCGTCGGTAAATAATCAAAGCGAGCCAGCCAATCATCTGCCACCGGAAGCTGAAAAAGATTCCATTGATACTCGGAAAATGCTCCCTGATAAACGGTAACCCAAACATCAATATCAAGAGTTTCCGTTCCCGAAAACGAATAGAATAAAACATTGGAACTGTCCATCAACGCAAAACCTTGAATTTCTCCCACGGATTGAACAAACGCCGCAATTTGCCA
>NATF01000084.1 GCA_002085205.1 Candidatus Cloacimonas sp. 4484_275
ATATTCAGATAACCGTTGTGCATCCAATAATTGGCGAGCGGTTTGCCGGAAACAGCTTCCGCTTGAGCAATTTCATTTTCGTGATGAGGAAAAACCAAATCGGAACCGCCGCCGTGAATATCAAAAGTTTCACCGAGATAATGACGAGACATGACAACACATTCCGTATGCCAGCCCGGTCTTCCTTCTCCCCAAGGACTTTTCCACTTCGGTTCGCCGGGTTTTGCTTTTTTCCAAAGCGTAAAATCGGCTGGATGCTGTTTCTGCACATTTTCTTCCACGCGCGCTCCCGCTCTTAATTCATCTAACTTTTTGCCGGAAAGTTTGCCGTAATCTTTCACTTTGGAAACCGAAAAATAAACATCTCCGCCGCTTTGATATGCATAACCCTTTTCTTCCAATTCTCGGATAAGTTTTATCATTTCTCCGATAAATTCCGTGGCTTTCGGTTGATGATCTACTTTTTTAATGTCCAAAGCCGCCGTATCTTCATAAAAAGCTTTAATGTATTTTTCCGCTATCTTGGAAACGGGAATATTTTCCTTCTTGGATTGTTCAATCAATTTATCGTCAATATCCGTCATATTCTGAGTGTAAATAACTTTGTAGCCGGCGTATTCAAAATATCGGCGCACCACATCGAAAAAGAGAAACGGACGCGCGTTTCCAATGTGAAAATAATTATAAACCGTTGGTCCGCAAACATACATTTTCACCGTATTTTTTTCGATGGTTTTGAATTCCTCTTTTTTTCTCGTCATCGTATTATATATTTTCATCATTTTCCTCCGAAAAATCTATAAATTAAAAAATAATAATAACTCCGGAAAAGTCAAAAATTCTTATCTCTCTCCCAAAAAAGTCACAGCCGAGTGTTTGGTTGTTTTTTCATTTTGAATTTTTTCTCGAAATTTTTCATCGATTTTTTCATAAACGGAATGTTCGGCAATGATAATTCCGCCGGTCCGTAAAAGCCGATTTTCAAATATTATATTCAAGGTATCGTTTACCAAATTTTTTTCATAGGGAGGATCAAGGAAAATCATATCGAATTTTGTCTCGCATTTCCGCAGAAAAGAATTCACTCTTTTTTTGTGAATTCGACAATTTTCGCAGCCGAGTTTATGCTTATTTTTCAAAATGGTTTTGATTGCTTTTTCGGAAGCATCGACAAAATCAACGGAATTTGCTCCGCGGCTGATTGCTTCAAATCCCAACGAGCCGCTACCGGCAAACAAATCGAGAACCGTTTTATCTTCCCAATCGAAAACAACCGAAAAAATAACCTCTCTGAGAAAATCGGTGGTGGGACGACTCGTAAAACCGGGAACGGTAAACAGATTGGATTTCTTATATTTTCCGGCTATAATTCTCATTTTTTCCTCTTTTTTCTGAAAGAAAATTTAAATTCAAGCTGTTGAGGTTTATATTCGTAATTCGGACAACTCAGCAGAATTGCATCCGCCGATTGTTTGCATTTATTCACGCAACGCTGGCATAATTTATTAATCTTTTTTTCTTTATTCTTCATCTTTCAAAATCGATTTTACATCAATATCTTCGGTCGTGTTATCAGAGGATTTGGAATATTCTTTATAAGCATGATGAGATAAAATCGCAAAATATTCTTTTTCTTCCGCAGAAAAAATCTTATTTATCAGAGGATCGTATTCTTGCTGTTGTTTGGAAAAAATTTTCGCTTCCAACGCTTTTATTTTTCCCTCGATAATTTCCCGATTTTCCGGATTTGAAGCCAATATTTTTCTGTAAATCAAAAGCGCATCGACAAATTGATTTTGGCTTTCATAAAGTTGTGCCAAAGTTACCGTCGGTTTGATTTCTTCCATTTATTCTCCCAAAGAAATATTATTTTTGATTTTATCCAAAGTCTTGGTTCCGATTCCTTTCACCTTTAGAAGTTGATTCACATCGGTAAAACCGCCTAATTCTTTTCGTAATTTCAGAATTCTCTCTGCTTTTGTGGGTCCAATTCCTCTTAAAGCCGTCAATTCTTTCATCGTAGCAGTATTAATATTCACGGAAAAATGAAGAGGGTTTTTTCCCTTTCTTTTGAAATTGCCGACCGTCTCATCCGCTTTTACCGATTCGGAAGTTTCAGAATAGAGTTCCGGATTGCCGAAATCGATAAAATATTTTTCCAATTTTGCGTAAGTTGCTTTGCCGATTCCCTTCACTTTCATCAAATCCGGTTTGGAACGAAACCCGTATTTATCGCGATATTCAATGATGGCTTTTGCCTTTTTCTCGCCAATGCCGGGAATGGTATTCAATTCGGCGGCGGAAACGCTTCTCAAATCGTATTTTATTTCGTAATCTTTCTCGAAATTAAGCGAATCGGAAGATTCCGCATCGTTTTTCGGCATCACGCCGAAAAAATTCAATCCCATTCCCAAAAGAGCGAAAAACACCAAAAATCCGAGAATTTTCTGCTCGTCGCCCGTGAGATAATTTTTAAACGGATTTTTCATCTTTCCCGATAAATCAGATTTGTGAGAGTTTGCCCGACTACATAAAGCGAATGCGCGGAACATTTATCCGGCGTGTCCTGAAGCGTGTGCCAATAAGGATAATCGAAATCAATGATGTCAATTGCGTCAAAACCGGCGTGAATAAATGGAATATGGTCGTCTTCAATCGCTTTCTCTATTTTTGTCTTGAATTCGGGAAAATCCAGCTTTTTGGCAATGTTCCAAACTTCATTGACCAAAGTCGGCGAATTATGATAAGAAAAATACTCTATCTTGATATTTAAATCTTTATCGCCGATCATATCAACGATGATAACCTTTTCCGGTTTTATCCCCGAAAAATGATTCACAAAATAATTTGCTCCCAACGACCACGAACCTTTCACCGAATATGTTCCCATATCTTCCAAATCGAAAAAAACGAGATCAACACCGAAAATCTGTGGTTCGTTCCGAGAAAGTATTGCCGCCAATTCCAACAAAACCGCCACTCCGGAAGCACCGTCATTCGCACCGAGAATAGGCTTGTCGCGTAAATTTTCGTCTTCTTCTTTATCCGCCCAAGGACGCGTGTCGTAATGCGCTCCCAAAAGAATCCGGCGACTCATTTCCGGATACATTTTTCCGATAATGTTCACGCCTTCAAATTCCTTACCGTCGATTTCCGCAGTGAATTTTTGCTCTTCCACCTCCGCGTTGTTTTCCGAAAGAATCGATTTAATCAAATTCCTGCAAAGAACAATTTCTTCCGAACCCGGATATCGCGGTCCCAGATCGCACTGTTTTTGTAAAAATGAAAAAGCTTCCTCGCCGTTGAATTTCGGTACCGATTTGGAACACGCAAAAAGACTCAGCAAAATAAAAAACAAAATTATTTTTTTCATTTTCCCACCTATTTCGTTCAGCTGAAAAAAAATCCGATATTTTTTTTGTCAATTCGTATTGACAGGAATTTTCCGAAAATAAAAATTTTTCCAAGGATGAAACAGCTGTCTGCACAATAGTATCCTTCGACTCCGCTCAGGATGACAGAAAGTTACAATGTATAAAATATTAGGATAATTATTTGTCTATTAAGAGGTATCCAAGATGATTTTTTAGATTATAACTTATTCAATGATGATAAGTTAGAAAACATGAAAAAGACTTAAAAATAATTTAAATGTAGGAGGAAAAATGTTGCGTAGAAATTTTTTGTTTATCATTTTTTTGATTTGTTTAACCAATTTATTCGCTCAATGGAACGATGATGCCACTTCCAATACGGTTATTTCCGATTTAAACGGTCCGCAGGCGATTCCCAAAATCGGAACGCATGAAGACGGAGACAGTTATGTGGGCTGGTTTTCCAATGACAACGGAAATTATGATGTGCGCTTGCAACGATTTGACGCAAACGGCAACGAACAATGGCCACACAACGGTATTCTTATCAGCAATCACGAAGCAATGAGTTGGCTCACGGATTGGGATTTGAAAGTCGATTACGATGATTATGCGATTTTGGCTTTTCAGGACATCAGGACGGGAAATAATAATGTTTTCGTCTATCGAATTTCTCCCGACGGAGAATTTGTTTGGGGAGCCGACGGCATTCAACTTTCCGATTCGGAAGCTTTTGATGTATCGCCTAAAATCGCCGTCACGGAAGCTAACAACATTATTATCGTCTGGCAAGCGGATTCTGTTATCATTATGCAAAAAATCTCTCCGGAAGGTGAACTTTTGTGGGGAGAAAACGGAATCACTTTAAGTGGCGAAAACACTTATTCCTGGCCGCAACCGATTGCTGTGGGAGAAGACGATATTATCCTAAAATTTTATGAAGATTCCGGTCCGGTTTGGGCGCCGGTGCGTCATATTTTGGCCCAAAGATTTGATGCCGACGGAAATCCGGTTTGGAACGAAAATACCGTTATTTCCGATGCCGGCGGAATTTCCGCCTGGACACAACTTCTTTCCGGCGTTCCCGACGACAACGACGGCTTTTTCATCGTTTGGCACGACGACCGAGACGCGAACAATCTTGCCGATTCTTTCATTCAACATGTCACGGCAGACGGCGAAACCACTTTTCAGGATAACGGAATTCCGATAACCACACAAAGCGGCTACAACCATTTTTATCCGCGAGTTTCCTATATTCCCGAAACCGAAGAAATTTATATTTTCTGGAACGAAATGGACGGCAATCAAAATTTGCGCGGAATTTTCGGACAAAAAATGAATTTAAGCGGAGACAGACTTTGGGGAGACACGGGAATTGCTTTTGTGTCGCTTTCCGAAACGAATGTTCTTCCGATAGCTGTCAGAAAATCGGAAACCGATGTAGTCGTCTTTTTCACGGAATATCAAAATTCTCTCGCCAGCATTTTGAAGGCGATGCGAATTAACGGAGACGGAAATTACATTTGGGAGGCGGAACAAATCTCAATGTCTTCCCTCTCTTCGGAAAAAATGCACTTCGATGTAAACCGATTCAATAACGACCAATGGATTGCAGTTTGGGAAGACCTGAGAAACGACGACGGAGATATTTACGGACAAAACATACATCTTAACGGCGAATTGGGCGGCGGAAGTCTTGCGGAAAATTATCAAATAAATTCCGACGACAATTTATTTCCAAAGCGGAGACATCAAAAACGAACCGACGGAAATTGAAATTTACAACATAAAAGGACAAAAGATAAAAACTTTGGAGTGCATCAACCATGTTGATGCAAAATCAACGGAGTCTCATTCTAACATAATTTGGAACGGAAAAGACGAAAGCGGCAAACAAGTTCAAAGCGGAATTTATTTCTATAAATTAAAAGCAGGCAAATCTACTTTCGTAAAGAAGCTGATGCTGATGAAATAAAATCAAAAACAGGAATATTTACAAATAACTCCGCGAAAGAATATGACTTTTCGTGGAGTTATTTTTTTTATGCTTCATCCTTTCCCGATACATCGGGACTCAGGATGACAAAAAAATAAGGGAAAAATATTAAAAGAAAGATTGTAAAATTTTATCCTGATCTTCGGA
>NATF01000085.1 GCA_002085205.1 Candidatus Cloacimonas sp. 4484_275
CTTACGAGGAAAAAGTGGTAGTGGTTTGGAATAGAAAGAAAGAAAACGGAAATTGGGAAATAGGCGTAAAATTTCTTAGTCCGCATTCCGAGTATAGAGCCAGATTGATTGAAGAAATTTGTTATATTGAACATTACCGTAAAGAAGTGGAACGTGAAGAAGGCAGAAGATTAAACGGAACAGAAGCCGCTTCCGAATGGATTGCCAAATATGCCAATAAATTCCCAAAATAATTTTAGTAATCTTTATGATATTCGCTGAAAGTAAATGTTTTGTTTCTTCAATTTTGCGGGTTAGATTAAAAAATTTGATTTTTATTAAAATTTGATTGGTAATTTTTATGACGGTTTTTATGTTTGACATGGGAAAGGAAAAAATAAAAATATAATATAAGAAGGGAAGCTAATTTATGAAAGAAAAATTATCGGTGGAAATTTTGATAAAAGAAGCAAAGAAATTTGCCCAAAAAGAATCAAAATTATATTTTCCCGAATTGTACGGAATAACAGATGGTAAAGCCGTTGGTACTTATATTGAGCATAAATTTCGAGATTATCTGAAAAAAAATTATTTGTTTTTTGAAGGTTCATCTGCAAAAGGAATAGATTTTCCGGAACTTTTGGTAGATTTGAAGGTAACAAGTATTAGACAACCGCAATCTTCCTGTCCTTTTAAATCTGCTCGACAAAAAATTTACGGACTTGGGTATTCATTACTTATTTTTGTTTATGAAAAAAGTGATTATGAAGAAAATAAAACATGCAGATTAAAAATAAAGCATTCCGTATTCATAGATAAACATAGAACTGCGGATTACCAGACCACAAAAGGTATCATTGAAATTTTAAATAATAATGGAAATTTAGATGATATTCTTGCTTTTTTTGAAGATAGAATGTTGCCTGCTGATGAAATTCAAGCAAAGAAAATAGCAAAAGAAATTATTCTTAATCCACCTTCTTTGGGTTTCTTAACTATTTCGAATGCCTTGCAATGGCGGTTGCAGTATACAAGAGTTATTCAAAAAGCAGGAGAAATTTCGGGGATTCACAAAATAATATGAGAACAAATAAAAAGAAAGAATTCAGCGATTTTTACATTATGAAAATATTGAGTTGTTTCAAGCAGATGTATTTAAATTTAATTGGCAAAGTTTCTTTAAACGGTTTGCGGAAGAAAAAATTCTTTTATTGGGAAATCCGCCGTGGGTAACTAATTCTTTTCTCGGAACAATAAATAGTAAGAATATTCCTCAAAAAAACAATTATAACGGTTTATCAGGATTCGAATCCAAAACCGGAAAATCAAATTTCGATGTTGCCGAATGGATCATCATCACTTTATTAAAAGCAATAAATAAAAAAAAAGTTGAATTGGCAATGTTGTGTAAAACATCTTCTGCCAGAAAAGTTTTATTGCACTTGTGGAAAGAAAAGTCGGTTTCCGATTCGTCGGAACTTTTTAGAATAGATGCTAAAAATGCCACATTTTATGATTCTCTTGAAACAGATAAATATTCATTTAGGTTCGGATTATATAAGAATAAATTAGTCTCGGACTTTGATGAGTTTCATTTAGGTTCGGATTATATAAGAATAAATTAGTCTCGGACTTTGATGAGTTTCAAAAATATAAATTTCTCGATGGTGATTCCAATTATATTTGGCGTTCAGGCATAAAACACGATGCTTCAAAAGTAATGGAATTAACAAAAAAAAACGGACATTTAATTAACGGATTAGGAGAAATTGTAGATATTGAACGGCCTTTATAAAAATTTTAATTTTGTAATAGTTCCGCCATATAAAGATAAACCCACTATTTTGGATGATACTTGCTATTTTATTCCATGTTTATCCAAAGAGGAAGCCGAATTTTGGAAAGAAAAGTTGAATTCAAAGGAATGTAAAAGTTTTATCAAATCTCTTGTTTTTTATGATTCGAAACGTCCGATCACAATTGAAATATTGAAAAGAATAAATTTTTCCGAACTTGCAAAAATACACAAACAATCGGATATGGGGAAAAAATATCTTCAACAAGCCGGTATGTTTAATCATAGTCAGTTATTGATAGTTTTTGATAAGTATTAACAAAATCAATTTTCACCAATCAAAAAATCATAAATTTTCATGTATTCTTTCGCTGTATTTTTCATGTTAAATTTTCGTTTTGATTCGCTCATGATTCGTTGAATTTGTTTTTTCCGCGTTTCAAAAGGTAGTTCGTAAAATTTTAATGCTTCTCTGATTCCATATTCAAAACCGGCTTTGTCGGGAAATTGAAAGACGAATCCGTTGCCTTTGTTGTTCGGCACATCAAGTTGTTCCACAGTGTCTTTTAGTCCTCCGGTTGCGCGCACAATCGGCAAAGTACCGAAACGGGGAGCTTCCATTTGCGGAAGTCCGCAAGGTTCGTATCTGGAAGGCATCATAATGAAATCGGAAGCGGCTTTTCCCAAAATACTCAAAGGCTCTTCAAAGTGATGATAGGAAAGGTGTTTTAATTTTGCCGACAGTTGCTCCAGTTTTTTCTCCAAACCGGCATCGCCGTTGGCAACAATTGCAATTTGCATCCTGTATTTCTTCAAAAAATATTCCGCATTATCTACGAGTAATTCCGGAGATTTTTGGTAATACAAGCGATTTGGCCAAAAGAAAAGCGGAATATCCGGAATTGGGGGCAAATTCATTTTCTTTTGGAATAATTTTTTGTTCTCGGCTTTCTTTTCCATCACCGTGTGTTTATTGAAATTTATGATATGCGGGAGCACTTTCGGATTTATGGTGTCGTTGGGAGCGTTCAAAATACCTTTGGCTCGTTTCTGCAAATATTTTTCTTTGATGACATTGAAAATTGGTCTGGGAACAATTTCCGGAAATTCGTCGTTAACTAATTCCTGAAGAAAAGTTTTGCTCACGGTGTTGAAATAGTCGCAGGAAAGAATAGCACTTGCGGTAAAATCCACTTTGTTTGTTTCAAAATATCTTTCCCAGTTTTTGATAATTTCTTGGGGAAATTCTTCAAAATAGAGATATTCGGCAAATTCCATAGGTTTAATTCCGCTCATTTCTATCTCTTTGAGAGTTTGTTTTTCCGTGAAAATATTATGCAGAGTAAAAAGAGACTTGATTCCTTTTGCTTTCGCCGCCGCCGGAATAAGTCCTGTCATCCAGTCGTTGCAATGAACCACATCCGGTTGAATCCAATCAAGAAGATTATTGATGATATATCTTTGAAAGGCGAGCGAGCGTCTGACGGGTGAATGAAACTTGCTGGAAGCATAAGGGTCGGTAAGATAGGAAAAAGCGCTGTCGTTAACGAGATGAATTCCTTTCCCTTGCAAAACGATTGCCAAACGGTCTATTTGTTTGTTGGTGAAATTGGCAATATTTTTGATTTTGTTGTCGTATTTCGGCAAAACAATATGAAGTTCGTATTTTCCACTTTCATTTAAGTTGCGAACGAGACTGGCGGAAATATCTCCCAGACCGCCGCCTTTGGCGGCAACCAAATTCGCCGCATTTCCCATTCCTTCGGGAAGTTCCGTTATTTCCGGAGTGCAAAGAAGTATTTTCGGTTTGTCGGATTTCCGCGTTACTTTTCGATATTCTTTGTCCAGTTCCTCGTTAATATTCAAATTTGTTCGGCTACCCATTTCTCCTCTTTTACATTTATGGCTAAAAGTCTTTTTTGTAATTCATAACTCATTATTGTCAAATAAGTTATAATCTCAAAAATCATCTTGACTACCTCATAACCGATAAATAAATATCTTAACATCTTAAATTATATTAAGTTCTGTCATCCTGAGCGGAGTCGAAGGATGATAGAACTGTTTGTCTTGTTGTATCCTTCGACTTCGCTCAGGATGACAATTCCACACTGTAAATAATTTCTAAAATTTCCAATTATGCAAAACTCATTTTATGGCTAAAACAATTTTGCATAATTTTTTGTCTTATCTGCTTTTCTTTAACAACAATTTTAGATATTTTAAAGAGCAATATGTTTATATAAACAAAGGTAAGAAGTCGTTTCCGAAACTTTTACCAGAAATTTTTTATCGGCTTGCACCGTGAAAGTTTCTCCTTCGCCAAATTCTTTCCACTCATTTTCATCCGGTAATTTTACCGTTAATTTTCCGGTGATGACCTTCATGATTTCGATAGTGGAAGTTCCGAATTCATACTCGCCTTTCGCCATCACTCCGATTGTAGCCGGAGCTTCGGCGGTTTCAAAAGCAATTGATTTTACTTTTCCCTCAAAATACTCATTTACTTTGAACATAATTAATTCTCCTTAATTTTGTATGCAATAATTTTATTTCCGAAAAAGGTGGGAACCAAAAGCAGTTTTTTATTTTTTAGATAGAAAATATCAGCGGCATTTTCTCCCTGTTTGGTGAAATCCAAAAGTGGCAATAATTCTCCTTTTTTTGTAATTTTCTCAATCTTTCCGTTCCAATCGGATACTAAAAATTCTCCGTCTCCACAATCCGCAATTCCATCGATTCCCGTTTTATTGGAAGCAACGGAGATTATTTTTTTATTTTGGAAATCATAATACAAAAAAGCACCGTTTCCAAAATTTCCGATAAACAGTTTGTTATTCAGGAACAAAAGTCCGTTTGGTTTTTTGATTTTTTTATCTTTTAACCAACAGGAAACATTTCCTTCGTGCAAACGAAAAATACAATTGGCGGCAGTGTCAGATATATAAACATTTTGTTCATTATCACAAGTTACATCGTTCAGGAATTTCGCTTTTTTAATTTTATGTTTTTTTAGGATTTTGCCTTTTGAAATATCAATTTCCAACAGTTCCGTTATATCCGCCACAAAAAGTTTATTTCCGCAAATTGCCAATCCTTTGGGAGCGTTCAGGTTGTCTAACCATTTTAAGGTAATGATATTTCCCAGACTGTCCAATTTGCTAATAAATCCGTTTCCGTCTTTGGCGGAAGGCTTACGGCGGAAGGCTTACCGTTAATATTGGAAACATAAAATTGATTTCTGATGGAATCAAAACAGACGGATTCCGGTGTAGCCAAGCCACTTGTTTCCCAAATCTTTTTGGTAGCAATTTGTTTTATCGTGTCGGCAAAATAGAAAGAAACAAAAAATGCCGCCGACAAAAGAAGCAAAAAATATTTTTTCATATCTTCCTCCTGCAAAATAAACGGATTTGCGAAAAAATT
>NATF01000086.1 GCA_002085205.1 Candidatus Cloacimonas sp. 4484_275
AAAGTAAGGAGCATTATGTTTGGTTGGCGAAGAGGACAAGGTAAAGGACGGATGCGGAGAAGAAGACTCCGAAGAAGTCTCGGGAATGAAAATCGGGTTTTCACCCTAAACGAAGCTTTGGAAGGAGTTCCGTGTATTGTTATGGAAAATCCGGATAAAAAAACGGTGGAAATGGGAATTTATGTCGGCAACACGGTAATCGTGCAAAAAAACGACAGAAACGAGCCCAATATAGTCGTTGCCGTGGGAGAATCTCGTTACATCATTCCGCGCAATTTGGCAAAAAGGATTTTGATAAAATAAATTTTGTTTCATTTATCGAAAAAGGAAATCTTTTGTTGTTGATAACGAATTGAAGATTTTTTAGGTTTTTGAGAGGGAAGAAAATGAAGAACTTTTGGAAAATTTTAGCGATAATTTTCTGTTCGTTGCTTTTAGCGGCTCATTTCGGCAGAGCCGGATTATTTGCGTTGCAATATTTAAGCGTTTTAATGCCGTTTTTACTTTTTTGGAAATCGAAGATTGCCGCTCGCATAATTCAGGCTTTTCTCTTTTTGGGAGGACTGGAGTGGATTCGAATAACCGTTTATTATGTAAAAACCATCCCATTTAATTGAAAATTTATTGTTTGATAGGAAATATTTTTTTACTAATTGACCTTTTGTGTTAAAAATTTCAATTTCCGGTTTTTTATCAAAATTTTCCGCAGGCAAACTGAAGAAAATAGTTGTGAAAGTGGGAAACGGATTGGGATAATTGCCGAATATAAAATCGGAAACCACCGCTTCGTTTTCGGCAGCGGAAGGATTGTAAACGAGAGTGAAGTTTTGATTTTCCAAAGTTTCGCCGTTTGTTACCGAAATGTCGTTTAAATAATCTCCGTCATAATCCGTAAGCGTAGCGGATAAATCATAATTTGCCGGTTTAACATCCAAAAAATAATCGCCGTTTTGGAGCGGATGTGTGATAAAATTGCCAGCTTTTACCGAAGTTTCCGTAACATCTCCGTTTCCGCCCGAAAGAACCACATTGCCCGTGATGGTTCCGAAATCCTGCGAAATGATTATGGGTTCAATGCAAAAGTTATAATCATTTTGGGATACAAGTTCCGTCCAACCCGAGTTTCTGTAAAAAGCGCCTTTTCCCGACACGCGAGGTCCGGCATCATGAAAGACAAATTCTCCGGTGGAAGATTGGATTTGATAGCCGACATAGTAATCCGAATACATATTTATCGGAACAAAATTGTCTAGTTCCACTTCCAACCATTCTCCGGCGGAAAAATTTTCCACTTGGGTTTCCGAAATCAAATAATCTCCATTCCAAATCTGAGCAAAGATTTCTCCTTCATCGTTATTGATTGGTGATTTAAATCGGATTTTGGCAAAAACATCTTCGGTGATATTTTCCAATTCTTCGTCGGAAAGCCGAACGGCACAAGTTAAAGTATAGTTGGGAACAAAATTCCAAGTTCCCGTGGGAGAAGAAGAATAAGCAAAAGCAATATTTGCCGGATATTCTTCCAGATTAAAATCAACGGTTTGGTTTTCCAGAGAAATGGTTACTGCTTTGCTTTCGAAGAAATTTCCGTTTAAACTGGCGACGGCAAGATATTCGCCGGGTAAAATGTCTGCAACTGCATATTCTCCGTTTTCGTCGGCAATTCCGGAATTGATCAATTCTCCGTTTCGATAAAACGAAATGTTGGTTCCGTTCGGAGAAATAGGCGCATTTACGATTCCGGTTACGGCTTCAAAATGACCGAGATTAAATTGGAGAAAATCATTATTTTCGTCTATATGAACATCAAAAGATTGAAAGTAAACTCTTCCCTCTTCGCGAATCGCCGTAGCCGTGTAATTTCCCGGTGAAACGGCGGGAAATTCAAAATCACCGCTGTAGAGAGTTACATAGGTTTCATAAAATCTTTCGCCGGCAAGAGTGATGTAAGTTCCGGGAGCGGAAGCGCCGTTGATGATTACATTCCCGGTTACATGCACCGGAATTTCTCCGCCTTCGATATTCATAACAGCGCCGTTTATAATGGAATAACCGTCCGGGATGTCGCTCGGAAGAAGATACCAACAGGTTTCGTTGGAAATTCCCCAACCCATATTCAGATGGAAATAATTATCCGTGTTGTAACCGTCGCAAATTATGGAATGTCCGAGCTGTTCTTCGGGATTATAAACGGAAAGTTGAGCCGGTTGCATCTGTTTCATATCTTGCTGTAAGTCTGTATAAAAATTAGTGTACATTGAATAATAGAATCCGGAAACGAAATCGAATTTATTGCGCAAATTGTAACCTACGGCCGAAGTGGAAGCGGAAGAACCGTTTGAACTGTATTGCATTTCCACACTTACTCCGCAAGCGAAAGAAAGTGCGGCTTTGTCGTTATCGGTCAGTTCGTAATCGTGTTCGTAATGATTCCAAAGGTCCAACAAATAATTATTCAATTCGGGGAATGAAGGGAAATCGCGGGAATTATGATCGTCGTCAATATCGATTCCACCGCCGGCGTAGTAATCGTCGGAATTACTGAAAGTCACGGGTGGATTTCCGATAAATTCGTGAAAATTAACAATCTGAGCCATTGCCGTAGCAACACAACCGACTTTGGAACGCTCGTCGCTATTATCGAGCGGGCAAAAGTTATCGTAAATTCCCGATTGATGCCAGCGCGTTTCCACCCAACCGTCTGTGGAAGTGGAACCTTCCGCCGGCCATTGTTGAAAATCACGGTTGGAATTTCTTGAGCTAAAATTCGTTTGCCAAAAATTTTTATTTTGTTCCGCCTTTTCGGGAAATTTTTCATAGAATTTCAGACGCAAAAAAAGATCTTCCCATAGTAAATTCGGCAAATGATATTCATTTTGATTTCTTTTAATATTGTTGTTGAAGGAATAAGCAATTATTGGATATAATCTATCATCAGCGCTAATTGCCACAAAAGTTTCGGGTTGATAATTGACAATGTATGCAAGCGTTTTTCCGCGAAATTCTATTGGGAAATAACTTTCCAAAACAAGTGTTTTATTTTTGCTTTGAAGAAAAGTTTCTCCCATTCGCAGTATTTCGGAAATATTTTTTTCTTTCGCTCCAAGAAAAATGTTTATTAAAATTAAAACCAATATCGATATTTTTTTCATATTTCAAAATTCCATTATTCTTTTTAAGAAAAAATAAGTTGCTTCTGTCATCATGGCAAAGCCTTTTTCATAAAAAATTTGCGGAACGATTGTTCCGCAAATTTAATGTTTTTAATCATTTTTTTGTTTTTAACTAATTATTCGCCGTTACGCGATAGAATTTCTTTATGGCATCCGAGATTTCAAGAGTTGCTTCGCCGGTATCCGAAACGGTGGTTTCCAAAGTTCCGAAAGAACCGTAAGGATCGGTATCGCTATAAATTTTATATTGATAACCCTCGTTAGTCCAAGAAATTCTGATGCTATCGCCGTCGGCAATAACTTCAATATTAACATTTTCCGGCGGATTGGGAGGTTGATTTTCTTCTACGGGAGAACCGAAAGTGAACGGGCAAAACTCGCTTACTTCATTTGAAGTAATCCATTTATCTTCCGTATTGATTTCGAATTGTCCCGCATCACTTTGGCAGCAGCGATTCCATCCGTTCTGTCAAGTGTCCAATATTCGGTTGTGCTTATGTTTCCGAATCCTTCTTCGCAAGTGGAAGTATCGGAATAAGGTTCATGAAAATATTCGGCTTTGAAAGTTGTTTCTTCGGAAGATGAAGGAATTATGCTGAGACGGCGGTAAACAGAATCTCTACCGATTGGGAAAGTAAATATGGAAGTGGAATTTCTGATTTTTGCTACCGCGCCGGAAATGAAACTGTTTTCATTTGCTTCACTCCAACCGCCGTCAATTCCAAAGGTGAAAAGACTGTCTTCGGGAACAATCAAGTTTCCGGACAAAAGTTTCAAGCCGGTTTTCCCTCCGCTGATTGTTGTATTTCTGGAAAGTGTGACACCTGCGGAATTGTTAATAATCAGACCGTCCGTAATATTTGTAGGAAGAAGATTTCCGGTAATTTGAGGAGCCGTTCCGTTAAATTCGTAATCCGCATCGGCATTCAAATAACAAAGAGAATCGGCAAAGTTAATACTTCCGTCAAGTCCATTTGTGTGAGCGGTTTTAATGACTCCGGTAGAACCGATTGTAAAGGTGGAATCTCCGGTGAGGGTGTAAGTTCCGAAATCAATGGTACCATCCAATATAATCGGCGTGTTATCCACATCCATGTTGTCCGTTAAAGTTAAATAACCGGTAGAACCGATTTTGAAATCGGCAGTTCCGTAAACTCGATAAGTTCCGCATATTAAAGTACCATAAACGGTGAAAGGTGCATCGTCGATATTCATATCAGAATTTAAAGTGAGAGTATAACTGCTTCTCACTTGAATATTGTCGGGATTGAAAATTCCGCCCGAATGAGTAAAGGTGCCACTGTAGCCGCTTCCACTCAGAGGTCCGAAGCGAAGATTTCCAGAACCTGTTCCTGTTGCTTTAATTTCTCCACCCGTTTGAACATAGTTGCTGTCGCACACAAAATAAATATTATTGTCTCCGCTGGTTAAATTCAGAATGCCACCGGAAATTTCCACATTTCCTTCCACGTAAACCGTTGGATCATCACCGACTGTTCCCGTTAAACGGAATTCATAACCGTTTGTGTCGATCAGTTGGAAATTACCTTTTATGTCATCCAAAGCTCCCGAGAAATATACATTGGAAGTTTGGTTTGGACAATTCCAGACGAAATTTCCAAAAGATTGGTCTGTATGATAAGTGGAAGTCATGTCTCCGCCGATTTCACCTGAAATTTCACAGGTCGAATTTCTGTCCCAATTTGCCACTATAATATATTTGTTAGTTCCCGCCAATTCAAATTTGCTTCCTTCGTTAAAGACGGTAGTCGGAGTGTTTAATCGGGCAATAACTCCGTTTCCTTCTTTTCGTAAGGTGCCGAATACATTCATATCGATTCCGCTTCCGTTATTAATAATTAGATAACCATTTTCCATAACGGTTAATTGTCCGTTTGCTTCAATCGTAACTTGATCAATTGTGACGGTATCCGCCAAGGTAACAATATGAGAATTTTGGATGGTAATGGTGTTATCTGCCGAAGTCGGAGAAGAATCGGCGTCTATCCATTCGTTTCCGTTGTATCTTTCCCAGATACCTCGAGCAAACCAATCCCCGGAACTTTTGGTTCTGTAGTTTAGAAGAGTAGATGCGTCTATTTTGGTTACCGAACTTTGGGTATTCGGAGGTACCGCATCATCTTCGGCAACTACATAAATGTCATAATCAGTACTTTCTGAGAGACTATCTATAATTGCCGAATTTTCCGTATCGGCAGATAACAAGATTTCACCATTATCAATTGCCGGCTCTCCACCGTTTCCCGTTCCCGCTTTAACATCGGAAACCGATGGCGCCGTTGCATCATTTTCTAATACCACAAAATAAGCTTTTCCGTCTTCATTGATTTGAACGGCAAGTTCTAATGTGGTTGTGGTTGTTTCAATAATCTTTGGATAAGTTGCGGCAAATTCGGGAGGAGTAACATCCGCTATAGTGGTGCTGGCGTCTATTTTTGTAGTGGAAGATTGGATGTTGGGCGGTATTTCATCATCTTCGGCAACCACATAAATATCATAATCGGTGTTTTGGGTAAGACCGGTTATCGTTTTTATGGAATCGATATCCGCAGTTAGGGTCATGTTGCCATTTGCAATTGCTGCTGCTCCGCCACTTCCCGTTCCGGCTTTAACTTCTGCGACGGTCGGAGCGTCCGCACTATCTTCCAAAACAACATAATAAGCTATTCCATCCTCATTAATCTGAACCGCTAAATCTAAAGTTGTTGGAGTTTCGTTTAAAACTTTCGGGTAAGTGGAGGCAAAAACCGGTGCGGATTGATCTCCCATAGTTAAGTTTCCGGGGGAAACATAGTCAATTGAAGTTATATCATCGTCGCCACTGGTTCCATTTAGAATCGGGTCAGTTCCGGATTCGTAAGTGGGCGGATTTCCCTGATCGTTTAAATGCATCAGCAGAATGGTAGTGGAATCGGGCGAATAAGGAGGATCATCAACAGAAGTTTGCATAGATGCTAACGAACGAGCAATATTGGAAACTCTGATTTCATCAATATCTGTGTTTGACATTTGTCTGGAATAATATCCCCAATATCTTCCTCCTATATTAATAGCTGTTGTAGCCGCTGTAAGGTTCCAGTCAGGGTCAGAATTGCTGTCCGCCAAAATATCATTTACATATAATTTTGCCTCGATTCCGTCGTAGGTAGCAGCCACATGATACCAAGTGCCAAATGACATCGTAACCAAAGAATCGGAAACTAATGATGCGACAATAGAAGTTCCGTCCCGAGCAACGAATTTGACGGCATAATCTCCGATAGGTTCCGTAGTATCGGAAATCAGATAAAATGAAAATACAGTCCTTCTATCCATTATGCATTCGTAATTTCCGGCAACATAACTTCCTACTTTTATCCAGGCTTCAAAAGTCCAGTTATCGGAAACATCCAAAGCATCGTTTCCATCGTTTACATAAAAGGATTCTCCACCGTCTAAACTAATTACATAATCATTGTCTGCCAATAAAATTCCCGCACCGAGAAGAAACAGGGAAAAAATAAATAGAGTAAAAGTTCGCATCGAACTCATAATTACCTCCGTTTTAAAAAAACAAAAATTACCCTTGCGGACAAGGGTAATTTTTGATGGGTTAAAGATTTAATAGATAAATTTCCATTATCTGGAAACAATCATTTTTTTAATGAATACTTGCGAACCTTTTGTAAGTTTATAAAGGTAAACGCCAACGGAAACATCATTACCGTCAATATCTTTACCGTCCCAATGAACCGTGTATGATTTTTCTCGTTCGATAAATCCGTCAAAAAGAGTAATGACTTTTTGTCCCTTCAGATTATAAACCCGTGTTTCCGGAAGAAGGATTAGGGAAGTTTGTGATAAAGTAATTTTGATTATCAGGAATAAATCCCGGGTCAGAACCTTCAGGTGGAACAGATAAAGAAATCGGTCCGTAAATTTCGGTCATTCCCGAAGAATTAAGGCTTTCGATCCAATACCAATAAGTTGTGTTGGCAACTACCGGAAAATAATCCGTATAAGAGTAATTAGTGGTCTCAGTAGTAGTACCGGCTCCGGGAATTAAATTGGAATTAATTTTAATAGTTTGATTATTTTGGAATGCAGTTTCATTTTCTCCACGGTAAATATTCCAACCCAAATTTCCGTTTTCACTTTGAGTTGTCCAATAAAGAGAAAGAGTTCCCGATTGATATTTAGCCGTGAATTGGCTTAAGACGACAGGAAGGGGTAATTCGTCATTAAGAGCATCCCACTCGGCATAATTTTCGGGATAACTGCAATTGTGTCCATAAACGGAAAATGTATAATTCTGTGCGTAATTATTAGGTGTTTTATCATCTCCGTTATTATCATCAAAATGAAAAAGTAAAAGAGTATTGGAATCATCTTCAAACGGATGCGAATGAACCGTTATCGTAAAAGGAGCCGTGTATCGGGTTGTATTGGAAACTCTCACCTCGTCCAAAGCTCCGTCCAAAAATCGTTCATAACCGCCCCAATAGCGAGCACCGATATTTATGGCATTTGAAGAAGCTGTTAAATTAAAATCGCTATCGGTGCTTGTGTCGGCAAGATTTCCGTTAATAAACATTCGTGTATTACCGGAAGCGTCTCTGCTCACGGCTACATGATACCAAGTATCCAAATACATAACCTGAGGCGAATCACCGCTATCATCACAGCGCACGCTTGCTATTATATAATCACTGCTATTTCTGGCTACAAAACGAATAGCGTAATCACCGCCGGTTGCTCCGGGAATTAGATACATGGAAAAAACGGTTCTTCTGTCCATAATGCACGGGTAATTTCCGGAAGTGTAACTATCTGCATAAACCCAAGCTTCAAAAGTCCAAACGCTACTTACATCCAGATCATTGCTGGCGTTATCATTCACATAAAAAGAAGTTCCGGATGAGTAAGAATTTGAAGTTAAATCGAAAACATATGTGTTTTGACTAAAGAGCAAACTGGAAAATAAAATTATTCCCATAAAGGAAAGAATTAAAAACAGTTTCTTCATAACCTCCTCCTAAATATATACTTATAAACCTTGCTTTAATGCAAGTGAACATTCACTCGCATTTTCGCTTTTCGCTTTTTTTTGTCAAATAAAAATTTTACCAAATAAGATTCCAAAGTTTTTTAAAATAACAAAAATCATTTCAAAAATATCATTTTATGAATATAATCGGTTTTTCCATTTTGTATTTTGGCAAAATAAATGCCGCTACCAAGATTTTTTCCGTGATTATCTTTTGCATCCCAAATGACGGAATTTTGATTTTGAGAAAGAGAAAATTCTTTTACGCATTGTCCTTTGATATTAAAAATTTCCAATTTGCTATCCTTTTGCCTTTGCTTAGAAATTTCAAAATAAATATTTGTTGAATTTTTAAAAGGATTAGGATAATTGTTTATCAGAAGAAAATCATTTTTCTCGATTTGATGATTATCAGAAGTTGAGGAATTGGGGAAAACAATATCTAAGGCAGCATATTTAAGCATTCCGCCGTTTTCCAATCCGTGACCCAAAACGGAAGAACCAAAGCTGTTGTCATCTAAAAAGAACAAGTGTAATTTGCCGTGAGAATCTCCATTTTCATCTTCACCCAAATCTTCAATTTTATTTCCGACATTAATATAGCACGGAATCATTCCTTCCAATTCGGGGATCCCAAGGAAGCATCGGAGTATCGTCGGCCGGATTTGCACCCTGCGGATACAAATCGTAGAAACCAAATTCATGGGTTTCCACATCAAAATAAAATTCTTTGGGATAAATACAATAGCCCCACCAAAGATTTAATCCGTCATAATCGGTTTGCATTCCCATATTCGCAATGAATTTGATTTTGCTATTATCCTCGGTAAATTCAGCGTTGAAATATCCGGAGTACCTAAAGAAGAAGTTCAGACTATCGTACGGCACACCGTTATCATCGACAAATCGATAGCTTCCGTCTTGATTTTGCGGGTTGGGAACATATTTTTTAAAATCGTCATGAAAATAAGAATATTCACCCTCACCGTAATTTTCATTTAAAAAGACAACAAAACCGTGACCGACATTCCAACCGATAAAAGCAACTTTTCCATCGGTTTCGGAAGTTACAAAAGCCAATTTCGATTGAGTGTAAATTTCCGGATCATCGGAATCCCACTCATCAAGTTGAGGAATGGTGTAATAATTCCAATCAAAAGGAGTCATGTTATCAAGATCCTCTGTCGTAAAATCGGCATAAGCAATCATAGGATTGTGAGCGGAACCGTTTCCGTGATCGGTTGCGTTGGTGGCGGTTACATAAATTCTTCGATATTCCGATCCCAGAGGTGAAGGTCCGATATTTACATTCGGCCAGATAAATTTGTCGTCCGGATGAGGAGTTTCAATGTTTCCGTTATTTATGACAATTGACGGGTCGTTCCATAAACCAGCTCCGCCGGCAAAATGATAAAAATCAAAACTGAACAGATCTTCTTGGGGATCATCTTCATCCACATTTACATGCCAGGCGACGAAAGGATCTGCCGTAACCGGGTCCAAATCAATGCCGAGAAATCCTTCCCAAAGATTTTCTCCGGAAATTGTAGCGGTAGTTACAATATTTCCGCTTTCGTCAATATAAGTGAAATATGCTCTTCGATTTCCTCCGGCAGTTTCTTTGGCATGAAATGCAATATAAGCACCGCCCGCGGGATAACCGTTCGGTTGAGAAACTTCGGGTTGAATATGCAAAGGTAAAGCATTGTAACTTCCCGGTTGATAATCATAATAAGTCGTGATAATGTTAACGGGATCAACAATAAATTCATATTCCGGCGTTCGCTGAGAATGGATGAAATAGGAATGGGAATTTAACAAGTCAATGATCTCTTTTTCTTTGGAATTAAGTCAATGATCTCTTTTTCTTTGGAATTAGCCAAGAGTGAACCGAATAATACACACAAAACAATAAGAACCAAAATTTTTTTCATTTATCCTCCAATTTTATTATAAAGCCTTTTTCATAATTCATAACTTATTGCAATAAAATAAGTTAAAATTCACAAAATCATCTTGACTACCTCCTAACCGACAAATAAATATCTTAACATCTTAACTTATATTATGTTCTGTCATCCTGAGCGAAGTCGAAGGATACAATAAGGCAAACGGTTGAATCATCCTTCGACTTCGCTCAGGATGACAATTTCACACTATGATTTCTAAAATTCCCAATTATGC
>NATF01000087.1 GCA_002085205.1 Candidatus Cloacimonas sp. 4484_275
GTCCGCTCCCGACACCTCCAACGCCACTTCCGAGAGCCTGTCCAGAATGAGCCGGGACAGTCGGAGCCTCTGCTGCTTTATTTAGACCGCCGCTTTTGTACTTCGCAGCAACTTGACGAAGAGGTGGAAAAGGTCGTGAGGTTTTCCATAGACATTCTTTCGGCTTTCGGATTTGAAGAATTGAAAATTTACCTTTCCACAATTCCCGAAAAAGCCATTGGCGACAAAAAACAATGGGAAGATGCCACTGCGGCTTTGAGAAACGCTTTGGAAAAACTCGGCTTGGAATATGAAACCGATGAAGGCGGCGGTGCCTTTTACGGACCTAAAATAGATATAAAAATAAAAGACGCCTTAAATCGTTTGTGGCAATGTTCCACAATTCAATTTGATTTTAATCTTCCCACCAGATTCGATTTGGAATACATCGGAGCAGACAACAATTCGCATCGACCTTATATGATTCACCGAGCGCTTTTAGGTTCGATGGAAAGATTTTTCGGAACTCTTATCGAATATCACGCCGGCAATTTCCCTTTGTGGCTTTGTCCCGTTCAGGTGAAAGTGATTCCCATTTCCGAAAAATACGAAGATTACGCTAAAGTTGTTGATGAACAGTTGCGAAAAGCTGGTATCCGCAGTTCTCTTGATTACAGCAACGAAAAAATCGGCTACAAAATCAGAGATGCGGAAATGAAGAAAATTCCTTATATGTTCATCGTGGGAGAAAAAGAGAAAGAAAGCGGCAATGTTTCCGTTCGCAGACATACGAAAGGGGATTTGGGAACTTTTTCACTTTCGGAGATTATTGAAAAATTAAAAGACGAAGCAAAAATTTAATCTGTGTTTATGAATATAACGGAATTAGTGAAAAGGGAACTGAAGACACAAGCGAAAGCGATTTCCGAAGTCGCGGAAAACATCGATTCTTCTGTGGAAAAAGCGGTAAAAATTATTTATAATTGTACCGGAAAAGTCGTGGTAACGGGAATGGGAAAAACCGGTATTATAGCTCGCAAAATTGCGGCGACTCTTTCCAGCACGGGAACAACCGCTATTTTTTTGCATGCCGCCGAAGGAATTCACGGAGATTTGGGAATAATTCAAAAAAATGATGTAATAATAGCGGTTTCTTACAGCGGAAATACCGAAGAAGTCGTTTCCATAATTCCCTATTTCAAATTGCACAAAATTCCCGTTATTGCTATTACGGGAAATCCTGCTTCCCGATTGGCTAATAACTCCGATGTTGTCATCAATTGTTTTGTGAAAAAAGAATATGAACCCTTCGGAATGATTCCGACGGCAAGCACGACGGCGGCTCTGGCAATCGGAGACGCAATTTCCGTGGTGCTGTTGAAGCTCAGAAATTTTCGCGAATCGGATTTTATCAAATATCATCCCGGCGGGACCATCGGCAAAAAACTTATTCTGCGGGTTTCCGATTTAATGCACAAAGGCGAAAATAATCCGGTGGTTTCTTATCGGGAAATAATGAAAAAAGTGATTTTGGAAATGACCGGCAAAGGTCTCGGATGCACCAGCATTGTAGATGAAAACGGCAAATTGGTCGGAATTGTTACGGATGGTGATTTGAGAAGATTTTTGCAAAAGGGAAAAACCGATTTGAATATTTCCGTGACGGAAGTGATGACTAAATCGCCCAAATCGGTTTCCGAAAACACGTTGGCAATCGATGCCTTGAATGTTATGGAAGAGAATAAAATAACCATGCTTCCGGTTATAAACGATAAAAATGAACCAATCGGAATGCTTCATATGCACGATTTGATAAACGCCGGAATTGTTTAAGCGTTCTGCATAATTGGGAATTTTAGAAATTATTTATAGTGTGAAATTGTCATCCTGAGCGTGGTTATTGTCATCCTGAGCGAAGTCGAAGGATCCAATAAGACAAATAGTTGGTTCATCCTTCGACTCCGCTCAGGATGACAGAAAGTAACATAATTTAAGATGTTAAGAAATTTATTTGTCGGTTAGGAAGCAGTCAAGATGATTTTTGAGATGATAATTTATTTGATAATAATAAGTTATGAATTATGAAAAAGATTTAGGAATTGTTTGATAAAAGAGGTAAATTTGCTTTTTAAAATAAAAGAAGTTTTAACTCAAACTTATCCTTCCACCATCAGATTTTGTCATGACATAAAATACATAAACGGTTATCTTTGGCTTTATATGTACGGTTCTCTTGATTCCGGCAGAATTTTGAAAGTGAATCCGAATGACTTGAGCGATTATACGGAAATTGCAATTACGGGTTCGGGA
Organism: Candidatus Cloacimonas sp. 4484_275; assembly: GCA_002085205.1. Lineage (GTDB taxonomy): Bacteria > Cloacimonadota > Cloacimonadia > Cloacimonadales > TCS61 > 4484-275. The sequence goes on from NATF01000087.1 coordinate 2,290, forward strand.
AAAATTGTTGCGTCTTTATTGTATGCCAAAGGTTTTTTGTGGTTTCCTTATGAATATTCTTCCATGAAAATCGTCAGATTGAATTTGCAAACTTATGAATATAAAATTTTTGAAGGAATTGATTGCGACAAATTGACCAAACCGCAAGTGCTTTTGTATATTCCCGAAACGGATGAAATTTGGGTGTCTGCCAACGAAGGATTTCGTATAATGGATGTTTCGGGAGATTTAAATCAACCGGATTGGACTCCCAAAAATTTCAGAAATTACTTCACTTTTCCGCCTTCCGGCACTCACGGGAAATTGTATAATCTTCATACCGGTTTCTATTATGAAAATCATGTGTATTACATCGGAATTGACCGAACAGACGAATTCAGGAAAAGTGTGGGAATAATAAAAATCAATATTAACAATCCGTCCGATTATCGGGAAAACGGCTTTTTCCATGAAATCGGAAGAAGATACACAACCGACGATTCAACTTGTTTTAACGGCAATGTTTACATTGGATTGGAAGCGGTGATTCCTCATCAGGAAACGGAACATATCGCCAAAGTTAATGCGGCAACTTTGGAATTCATTGATTCCGTTTCCGCAAAAGGAATTCCGAATGATGTTTGCTGTTACGGTGTTTTCCGTTTGGATGAACACATTGCCGCTTTATTTGCGACGGAGCCGGGAATAATCAAAATATACGATCAAAATTTTAACGAAGCTGGTTCTTATGTTTTTCAAAACGGTTTTAATAAAGCAAACGAATTTTGTAGAATTGACGATGATAATATTTTCATAACTTTTTGGGATACAAACGGATTAAAAATTTCGAAAATAAAAATAGAAAAATACACGAAAAATTTAATTGATGGTTTTGACAGCGTTATGCTTGAGGGAGGTTTAATCAGATGAAATATTTGGATATTGATTTGATGCCGGATTACATTCCTTTCCTGGTCCAATGTTCGAACGGTTTGGGAGAAAAAACGGATCCGAGTTCCGCCAAATTAACGATTTATCAAGAAACCGGAAATGACAATGTTTTTTCTTCCGTCCAAATTCCGGAAAGTCCGTTTACCTTGGAAAAAATCAATGATAGCATCGGTTTGTGGGGAGTTTTAATTCCCAAAACTTCACGGGACGGATTCCGTTAAAGTAGAAAGATATTTTGCCAAAGGCGAAAACGCCGAAAAAATAGTATTTTACGGTTATATGAAATTTGAAATCAAACTTTCCGAATTGCCGGACAAATTATATTTTTGGCGAAAAAAACGGAACTATAAATTCAATGACCCGGAAGAACAATCTCTTTTTAATTTAACCGGTTACGGTAAGAATATTTCCACGAGTAACGGCAGAGGGAGAATTCACTAAATTTTTATGCTTTATCTTCTTAATCCGACCACGAAGTCATATCCGGTGGGATTTTGAAAAACGCGCAAATCGAATTCCGGAACAGCCGCTAAAATATGATCAAAAATATCGGCTTGAATTGCTTCATAATTTGCCCAAACAATATCGCTGGTAAAAACATAAATTTCCAAAGGAAGTCCCGTCGGTCCCGGCGGAAGTTGACGAATTAAAAAGGTCATGTCCTTTCTGATTTTGGGATGATTTTGTAGATAAGCCGAAATATAAGCGCGAAAAGTTCCGATATTGGTTAATCTTCTCCCGTTTATCAAAATTGAAGTATCAATCTTGTTTTTTTTATTATATTCCTCGATTTCCTTAACTTTAAATTTTATGTAATCCGAAATCAGATGATATTTTTCAAACCTTTTCAGAAGTTTATCGTCGCAGAATTTAATGCTGGCAATATCGATGTAAACCGCTCTTTTGATTCGGCGTCCGCCGGCAATTTCCATTCCGCGCCAATTTTTGAAAGAATCTTCCACAAGTTTATGAGTGGGAATTGTGGTGATGGTTTTATCCCAATTTTGAATTTTTATGGAATGAAGCGCCACATCAATCACGGTTCCGTCCGCATTATATTGAGGAACGGAAAGCCAATCTCCGATTTTGATCAAATCGTTAAACGAAATTTGAAGGCTGGCGACGAAAGAAAGAATCGTATCCTTGAAAATCAGTAGAATGACGGCGGTCATTGCCCCCAATCCGCTCACAAGTAACCAGGGCGATTTTCCCAGCAAAATTCCGATGATAACAATTGCTCCCATAATGAAGAAAAAAATCGAAATTATCTGCAGGTAACCTTTTATGGGACGACTTCCCGAATGTTTCGTCATCAAATAAATATCATTGAGCGCATTCAAAAAGGCGGAAAACGCAAACAGACCGAAGAGAACGGTTAATGAAAGAGAAATTCTGCGAACAAATTCTTGAACGGAAGGAAACAGAAAAGAAAAATAATAGAACATCAAAAGCGGAATTATTACGAGCAATTTGCGAAAAACTTTGTGTTTAACCAACATATCGTCCCATTTGGTCTTGGTTTTCCTGCTAAATTTTTCAAAAAGATTAAGAATGATTTTTCTCAAAATTATATGCACCAGCCCAGAAACAAGAAAAATTCCGATAAAAGCGATTATTTGCGCCAAAGTATAATTTACCTTAAACCAATTTTGAATAACGGAAAGATCCATATTTTTTTACCTCTCTATTTCTTCGCGGTTAATTCTGAAATGAATTTGTTTTAACATATTAATAAACAAACAGATAAGTTGTGTCATATTATAAAATGGTTTATGTTATAATTTGAATCTGATTTCAACGACGAGCCAAGCAGTAACCGCTCTGTCTTCCAATTTTGCCGGCACGAATTTCCATTCTTTTGCCGCTGAAATCGCCGCTTCATCCAAAATTTTGTAACCGGAAGTTTTTCTCAAAAGTATTCTGCCGATACTGCCGGAAGAAAGTATTTCCACATTCAAAAGAACATTTCCCTGCCAATTTTTGTCGAAAGCTTCTTGCGGATAATCCGGCGGGAATTGTCTTTCGATAATGGGAGTCTGCGTGAATTCGGCATAAATTTTCAAAGAATCGTCGTAAGTGATTATTTCCTTGTTGGAAATTTCCGGTTTCCCCGAGGAAGGAACTCCGGAATTCCGATAGTAAAATTTTGCTTTTGAACAGCCGTTTGCAAAAAGTACGAAAAAGATTATAAAATAAATATATTTTTTCATTTTTTTCCGAACCTGTATGCGGTTTTGATAAATTCATTAAATATCGGTTGCGGTTTATCCGGTCTTGATTTGAATTCCGGATGAAATTGAACCGCAATATGAGAGGTGATTTCCACAATTTCCACGAGCAAATTATCCGGTGAAGTTCCGGTTATCTTCATTCCGTATTTTTCGATGATTTCCCGATATTTATTATTGAATTCATAACGATGTCTGTGTCTTTCCGATATCTCTTTTTTTCGGTAAATTTGGAAGGCAAGACTGTCTTCTTTCAAAACGCACGAATAAGCTCCCAATCTCATTGAACC
>NATF01000003.1 GCA_002085205.1 Candidatus Cloacimonas sp. 4484_275
TTTTTTCTTCTATTTTCATTTTTTCCTTTCTGTTTTGTTCCGAATTTATCTATTTTTAAAAACTTACACTTCCGAAAAAAGTCTGGAAATTGTCCGTGTCTTATTTTTCTCTTTTAACGCAAGCATAAGCATTGTGATTGTGAATTGATTCAAAATTTTCGGATTCCACCTGAAAAGAGATAATTCTGTTGTCATTCTGCAATTTCAAAGTAACTTCTCTCACCACATCTTCTACGAAAGCGGGATTATCGTAAGCTTTTTCCGTCACAAATTTTTCATCCACTCTTTTGAGAAGCGAATAAATTTCGGAACTTGCGGAATTTTCCACAATTTCAATCAGCTCTTCCAGCCAGACAAACTCTTTGAACGAAACTTCCACGGTAACAATCGATCTTTGGCTGTGCGCTCCGTAATCGCTGATTTCTTTTGAACACGGACAAAGCGTGGTCACCGGAACTTGCACACCGATTACAAGCTCAAATTCTTCCCGCAAAGACGCTTTGAAAAAACAATCATAAGAAAGAAGGGATTCTATCTTGGAAACGGGAGCGGTTTTTCTGATAAAATACGGAAATTTAATCATTGCATAGGAAGCGTCGGCATTCAAAGCAATTCTGATTTCTTTTAGAAATTCCGGCAATTTACTGATGAAAGTTTCTTGATGAAAGCGATTGAGAACTTCGATGAAACGGCTCATGTGAGTACCGCGATGATTATGCGGCAATTCCACGAAAATATCGAGCACCGCGATTGTATTCTGAATTCCGTTTTTTCTGTCTTCCACCACAATCGGATATTTTACATTTTTTACGCCCACTTTGTTAATGGTAACATTTCTGGTGTCTTCCAAACTTTGAATATCAATTTTATTTTTCATATTCTACCGCCAAATATTGATTTATATTTTTGCTTTTATAAGAAACGAGGCTGCCGTTTTCCGTTGCATAGATAATTGCTTCCAAATTCGGAGTTTTGTTTGCCAGCTCAATTGCCGATTTCGGTTTCAGAAGAAAAAGCGCGGTTGAAAAAGCATCAGCCTGTAAAGCCGTGGAAGCGATAACGGTGACGGAAACGCAGGTTTTCGCAGGAAAACCGGTTTTCGGATTTAAAATATGATGGTATCTTTTTCCGTCAATTATGAAAAACTGCTCATAATCTCCGGAAGTTACCACCGCTTTATTTTTCACTTTCAGAATTGCGATGATTTCGTTTCTTTTTTTACGAGGATGTTGAATTCCGATTTCAAGCGGTTTCTTATAACCGAAAATCCGCAAATCTCCGCCGGCATTAGGATGTTGAATTCCGATTTCAAGCGGTTTCTTATAACCGAAAATCCGCAAATCTCCGCCGGCATTTACGATTCCTTTTTTGATACCGTTTTTTTGAAGAAACTCAACCGCTTTATCCACGATAAAACCTTTTGCCAGACTTCCCAAATTTATTTCTATATTCTTTGGTTTGTCGGAATGCGGTTTTTATCGAAATCCCAAATTTCGCTGAGTCGTCCGATAGTTAAATCGTAAAGAGAATCCGTGTCTCCGTAAAGTTTTTTTCCCAACGACAACATTTGATAAAAATCGTTGTCGATAAAAAAGGTATCCGCAAAATTATGATTTATTTTCCACAATTTTCCGCCTTTTCGATAAAAAGAGAATTTGGCATCATAATTTTCCATCAAATCAAAAGTTTTTTCGATTATCTGTTCCTGATGTTTGTTTGTTGAGGTCGCGGTTATTTCCACAAGACAAATCCGTGTTTAAACAAATGCGCAGGGAACCGCCGCCGGGAAGGAGTACATTCAAAGGATTACCGGTTCCGCCGGAAGTCGGAAGTCCGATTAATTTTCCTCTTTTGTAATATTTAAAAAGAAAAGCGAAATCTTCCGCCGCCGAAGAAGTTTTGGGAGAAATTAAAACCGCAACCGGACAATTGAAAATCAATGAATCAGCCGGAAGAATCTCTTTACCGGAAACATCCGAAGACAAACAACCGATTTCCGCGCGAACCTCGTCGAACGGGAAAAAAACCGGCGAAAAATTGTAGATATAATTCTTAACCGGTTTATTAATCAAATGTGAAAATATTTTGTCCCCGAAACCGGAATTGCCGCCTCTGTTTTCCCGAATATCAAAAATTATTCCTTTAACTTCCGCGGGATGAATGTTTTTTATCTTACTTAAAAATTCCCGATAAATATCCGTTCCCCAGAATTTCTTTATTTCAAAATAATAGATGCTGTCATCTTTTTCCGCATCAATAAACAGTTTAACGGGAATATCATCGATTTTTACGATTTCGTCGCCCGGAGAAACAATTTTTTTCAATTCCTCGCTCTCAATCGAGGAAACGACATATTTTCCTTGCAGATAAACAATTTCCAATCCGCATTTTGCATAACTGTTTTCAATATCATCGGGAAATCGGATAGCGGTGTGATTGTCACCGATTTTACCTACTATTTTTGCCAAAATTTCATAATAATCTTTCTTTGTTCTCGCTTTCAATATTCGCGGAATGAAAGATTCCACATACAAGTCCCAATCCGGAATTGAGGAAAACGGAAGCGTGGCGCAATAACTTTTTATGGAAGACGACAGCTTCAAAAGTCCCGCTATTTTTTGGGCGCTTGTTCCGTTCCAAACTCTCATATTCTTTTCATAATCGGCAACTAATTCTTTGATTTTTTGATTGTTTTTGAAATGTCTTGTCTGAAATTCCCGAACAAATTGGTAATCGCTGTTTATCAGTTTTTGCAAATTTTCATAAACTCTTTCCTGATTGTTTTTCAAAAAATACAGATAAGACAATTCCTTATAAATCTTTTTTAAGTTTACCTTTTTCTTCGCTTTTGTTTCCAGAAATTCAATTCGTTTATCACAAAATCCGTTAACGAGTCTCGTTAATTCCAATTGAAATTCTTTATCGTCAATATCCCGAGAAATCTCCTGAAAATAAGAATAATAATAGTTTACGGAAAAATATTTTCCGGAAAGTTGTGTTAAACTTTTCTCGATGAGCGACAAATTTTTGCTTTCCACTCCCACATAAAATTCCAGAAAAAATCCCAAAGCCATTTCGGGAAATTGTTGTTCGTATCGTTTGGAAATTTCCTCCGCTTCGGCGAATTTTTTGCTTTCTATTTTCGCGGAAACGGAATCAAAGACGCTCTGCATTTTCAAATAATTAGAAACGGAAAGATTGAGATTATAACTATCATTCGGCATTAACGCCTCCAAATTAACCACAAAAATCAGCACAAAAAACAGGAAGATAGTTTTTTTTCGTTTCATTTTATTAACGCCAATGTTTTAAAGTGAAATTTTTTGTGAAAGTGTTCGCTCAAATGAATCAGAAAAATACTATTAATTTGGGAAACAGTTTCTGCGGAAAGAAGCAAATCGTTCAATAATTTGTTTGAATTATAAATGTTACGGATAATTTTTGAAACTTTTTTATCTAATTCGATAACTTCTTCTTTCAGATGAGGACGAAAACAATTTTCACAAATAAAACCGCTTTTTTGGGGAAAATAAGCTACGGGAAAATTTTCTCTTTTTTCACAAATCACACAATTACGCATATTTATTTCAATTCCCAGAATAACCAGCGCTCTCAACAAAAATCGCCAAAAAACAATCGCTTCATTTCCGATTACTTTGCCCAAAAAATCAAAATAATCTTTTATCAATCGGAAAAGTTTATGAGCGTCTTCCTCGGGAATAATTATTTGCAGCAGAAATTCGGCGGCAGCTTGCATATAAAGGCTTTTGGTGAATTCCGTTTCGTAAAGATAAGCTTTGACGAGAGTTCCAGATTTAAAAATATACCACTCCGAAGAAGGATTTTTGTATAGAACGACTTCCAATTCGTTTAAGATGTCAATTATCCCGTAATTCGCGTTTTTTTCTTTTCTGATTCCCTTTGCAATTACGCTGATTTTCCCAAAATCCTCCGACAACATTTCCAGAATAAAGCTGGTTTCTTTGAACGGAATTCTGCGCAAAATTATTCCTCTGGTTTTTATTTCCCTGTTTTTTCCCATGTATTCAGAAAATTCGGCTATTCAACGGTTACGCTTTTTGCCAAATTACGAGGTTTATCCACATCCAAACCTTTCAAATCCGCCACATGATAAGAAAGCAATTGCAACGGAATCACCGACAGAAGCGGTTGCAAAATGTGCATTGTTTCGGGAATATAAATAACATGCTCGGAGAATTTTTTTACCACTTTGTCGCCTTCGGTGGCAATCGTGATAATTTTGCCGTTTCTTGCTTTAACTTCTTGCAAATTGGAAATAATTTTATCATAAATCGCATCTTTGAGAGCAATGGCAATCACCGGCATATTTTCATCTATCAGAGCAATCGGCCCGTGTTTCATTTCAGCCGCCGGATATCCTTCGGCATGAATGTAAGAAATTTCTTTTAGTTTCAGGGCTCCTTCCAGAGCAACCGGAAAATTGACGCCTCTCCCTAAATAAAGTGCGTTTGTATAATCTTTTATACTTTCGGCTATTTCTCTGATTAGATCATTCATCTCCAATATTTTTTCGATTTTTCCCGGAATTGATCTTAATTCTTTGATGAAGGTCGCTCCGTAAGTGGGAGAAAGATGATTCATCCTTCCCAATAAAATTGCCAAAAGCGTGAGTACTGTCACTTGAGAAGTAAATGCTTTTGTGGATGCAACGCCGATTTCCGCGCCGGCATGAATATAAACTCCCGCATCGGATTCTCTGGCAATTGTACTTCCGACGGTATTCGTAATTCCCATCACAGTTGCTCCGCGAGCCTGTGCTTCTCGTAATGCGGCAAGTGTATCCGCCGTTTCGCCGGATTGACTGATAACAAAAACCAAAGTATTTTCGGGAATAATCGGATTTTTATAACGATATTCACTGGCGTATTCCACTTCCACCGGAATTCTCGCCCTGCTTTCAATAATATGTTTTCCAATTAAAGCGGCATGCCATGATGTTCCGCAACCGATAATCTGGATCTTTTTTATTTTTTTCAATTCATTGCCGTTCATCATCAAGCCACCCAAACGAACTGTGGAAAGTTTTTCCATCAGTCTGCCTCGAAAAGCATTTTGCACGGATATGGGTTGCTCGAATATTTCTTTCAGCATAAAATGTTTAAAATTACCTTTTTCTATGGATGAGACATCCCAATCGACTTCAGATATTTTGGCATCGATTCGTTCGTTTTCCAAATTGGTTATTTCAAATCCGTCCCGATGAATGGTTACAATTTCATTATCTTGCAGATAAATTACTCTTTTGGTATGAATGATAATCGCGCTCACATCGGAAGTAACAAAAAATTCATCGTTGCCTATACCCAAAATAAGCGGACTTCCCCGACGAGCGGCAATCATTTCATTAGGATTATCTCTATTTATCACGGCAATCCCAAAGGTGCCTTCCACAAGTTTGCAAGCCTGTCGAACAGCGTCCGTTAACGATACTTCTTCCAAACAAAAATGTTCAATGAGATGCACCAAAATTTCCGTATCCGTTTCACTCTCGAAAGAATGACCTTCTTCTTCCAACTTCTTTCTAAGAAGCTGGTAATTTTCAATGATTCCGTTGTGAACGAGCGCAATTCTTTTTTGTGAATCGGTATGCGGGTGAGCGTTTATTTTCGTGGGTTCACCGTGAGTTGCCCAACGCGTATGAGCAATTCCGATAGTTCCGTAAGTTTCGTCGGGACCGGGAAGTGCTCTTTCCAGTTCCACAATTTTCCCGGACTCTTTAAAAATCTTTAAATTTTTGTTTCCATCTATGATAGCTAAACCGGAACTATCATACCCGCGATATTCAAGTCTTTTAATTCCTTCCAAAATAATCGGTGTCGCATTTCTGTTTCCCAAATATCCTACGATACCACACATTATACAACTCCTTCGTTCGATTGATTTATTTTATTGAAAATATGCAAAAATATTACCAGCAGCACAATAGCTGGAATTCCCGTCCAAAAAGGAAAATTTCCGTCGGAAACAAAGTTATTCAAAATAGGAATTTTATCAATTATCTTACCCGACGCAATTGCAATTGAATTATTCAAAATATGAGCAAAAATAGGAACAAAAATACTGTTGGTTTTCAACAAAAGATAGCCGAGCCAGATTCCGAGAAAAGTAACCGGAATCATGCGAAAAGGATCAAGATGAAGCAATCCGAACAAAAAGGCGGTAATAATAATTGCTTTCCAAAAACCGAGTTTGCCAAAGCCGTTGATGATGTAACCTCTGAACATAACTTCTTCGCAAATACCCGGTAGGACGGCGACAATCAAAATATTTTTCCAAATTCCGATGTTTTCGGATTGTACCAATTTGTTAATTGCTTCAATATACGATTCGGGAATAGGATAAATCAGATTTATTACTTGCATGGATAAAACCGCCAGAACAAATACCGGCAACGCCATTAACAAAACCAAAAGAAAATTTAAAGGTGAGGTATAATGAATCCGAAGAACTCGTTTAACATCCGATTTGGAAATTTTAAGAACGGCAATCGTGGGCAAAAGAATAATCAAAATTTCCGTTTTAACCAGACCTTTCATCAAATTTATGTTTTGCCACGAACCACCAACATAGAACAAAATAAGCAACACAAAAACAAAAAACATAATTACAAATTGCTGCGAAAAAACATTTTTTTTGTTCTTGCCCCAGAATTTTAATGATTTGTCTTCCGCAGTTCTAAATAAAACGCTTTCATTGTTAAAAAGTTTAATCGAAACGAAGATGGCAATAATATCCAAAATTATCATCGAGACAACAACTTCCGCCAAGTAAAGAATTTGAAAATCTCCCAGCATAATATCGCGCATCAAAAGAGAAAAATTCACAACCGGAATGAGTGCAAAACCGAAATTCAATTCAAAAGCCGGTAGAAAACTAACCATAGAAAGCATTATCCCACCGAACAAAACCGGCATTTGATAACTTTGGGCTTCTTTAATATTTCGGGAATAGGTGGAAATGGAAAGAAATATGGCTGAAAAAAAAGTTACGAGCGGAATCATCAGGAAAAATATTAAGGCAAAATTTGCTAAGGGAAGACGAAAATCGGAAAATTGAATATTTGCCTGAGACATAATGTAATGAAAAGAAAGATACATACTGAATAAATTTAGGATAACGGTTATAAGCGAAATCGTGATGATGGTGAGATACTTCCCGATGACAAGTTCGTTGCGACGCGCCGCACTTACCAAAATCGTCTCCAGAGTTCCTCGCTCTTTTTCTCCCGCTACCAAATCGGAAGCAATTACTCCTGCTCCTCCGATAGTTAAAATTATCAGAAGATAAGGAAGAAATTTTCCCAAAGCAAAACCCATCATTTTTTCCGGAGGAGCAACATTTTCTTCTCCGATATCAATTGTTTTCAATAATTCTTCGTCTATTTTCAATTCTTGCAATCGTTCTTGCACCAAAATATCTTTTATTTTCTGCAGTTGTTTGAAAATTTTCTTGTCGGCAAATGAACTTTTTTCATCGGCTTTATTGTAATAAATTTTGCTCAAAACGGTCGGATAACCGGATTTCCCCACGCTGTCGCGGAGCGTGATAATCGCTTGAATGGTATTTTCTTTCAAAAGCTTTTCGGGAATCGAAATACTGTCGGCGGCAACCAATTGCAAATTTTTTGTCGTTTTTAATTCTCGGATTATTCTTTCCGAGTTTTCGTTATGAATTTCGTCGATTAAATAGGCTACCTGCTGTTGGTTTTCCAACTTCGCTTCCTGTCTGCTTACCAAAGAAGAAAAGACAATCATCAAAAGCGGATAAAGCACAATCGGCAAAACAAAGGAGCTGATGACAGTTCGGCGGTCACGGAAAAGATCAAGTAATTCTTTTCTATAAATCGTCAGGATTTTCTTGAAATTCATAATTCTGTTCTCGCTCTTTGGTTTGATTTACAAAATTCACAAAAATATCATCCAAATCTTGCAAATTGGTTTGCATGCGAAAATCTTCCCAAGTTCCTTCGGCAAGAAGTTTTCCCTCGTGAATCATTATGATTCTATCGGCAATTTTTTCGGCTTCCCGCATTATGTGTGTGGAAAAAAGAACGCATTTCCCGTCATCTTTGCATTTATGAATAAAAGAAACGATGTTTCGCGCCGTTAAAATATCGAGTCCCGCGGTCGGTTCGTCAAAAATCATCACGGGAGGATCGTGAATGATGGAACGCACGATAGAAACTTTTTGTTTCATTCCCGTAGAGAGCAAATCTATTTTTTTATCGAGAAAATCATTCATATCCAAAAAATCCGCCATTTCTTGAATTCTTTTTTTAATGGTTTCATCATCAACATCATAAAGTTTGCCGAAGAAAGTTATCAATTCTCTGGTTGTAAGTCGATTGTAAAGTCCGGTATCTCCGGAAAGAAAACCCAGATTTGCCCTTACTTTTTGCGGTTCGCCGATAATGTCATAACCTTCCACCGTGGCGGTACCGTTGGAAGGTTTGAGCACTGTGGAAAGCATTCTCATTGTTGTCGTTTTCCCGGCTCCGTTAACTCCCAAAAGCACAACGATTTCGCCTTTATCGGCGGTAAAAGACAAATCGTTAACGGCTAATAACGGTTCACCGTTTTTTTGTTCAAAGCTTTTCGTAAGATGTTTTACTTCAATCAATTATACTCCGATGACCTTCTTTTTATTCGGAAGGAACGAAACACAATCGTTCCGTTCCTTCCCGCTTCTTTATGAATACATTATACCTTCGGAATGAAATCGGTCTGATCGTCAATCATTCGCACAAATTCGGCAAGTAATTTAACGGCGCTTTCCAAATCTTTGAATGAAATAATTTCGTTGGGCGTGTGCATATAACGATTCGGAATGCTAATCAAACCGGCGGCAACTCCGGCTCTGGTCACCTGAATCACATTGGCATCCGTTCCGGTTCCGCGCGGCGCCGCTTCAATCTGGTAATCGACTTTCGCTTTTTTTCCGGCTTCTTTGAGAAGTTCAAAAACCTTGGGATTGATGTTCGGTCCCACGGAAAGGACACAACCTTTTCCCAATTTTATATCTCCCAAAAGCCCTTTGTTCATTCCCGGATAATCCGTTGCGTGAGTAACATCAATGGCAATTCCAACATCGGGATCGATGCCGAAAGCGCTTGTTTTGGCGCCTCGCAAACCTATCTCTTCCTGAACGGAAGCAACAGCATAAACATTAACCGCAATTTTTTCGTCTTTCAATTCGCGTAAAAGCGCTCCCGCCACAAAAACACCGGCTTTATTATCGGTTGCTTTGGTCGTAACAATTTCCCGCGAAAGCATTTCCATTCCCGGTGAAAAGGTAATCGGATCTCCGACGGAAACTTTCTTCTCGGCATCTTTTTTATCTTTTGCTCCGAAATCGATCCACAAATCTTCCACTTTGGAAGCTCTGTTCCGTTCTTCCGGTTTCAAAAGATGAATCGGTTTTCTGCCGATTACACCGCGATACATTTTTTTGCCGTGGTAAATATTAACTCGTAAACCGGGTAACAAGCTATAATCAATACCGCCGATTGCCGAGAATCGAATGAAACCGTCTTCATCAATATAATTAACCATTAAACCGATTTCGTCGGCATGACCGGAAACCATAAATTTCAGTTTGCCACTTCCCTTTTTCAACGCAATAACATTTCCGTGAACATCTGTTTTCACTTCATCCGCATAATCTTTTACAAAATTCCTATAAACCTCTTGAGCCGGTTGTTCAAAACCGGAAGGACTGGGAGATTCTACCAGTTTTTTGAAGAAATTTTTTAATTCTTTTTCCATAATTTACTCTCCTGTATAAAATTATAAAATTTAGTTTTATTCATATATCCTTTTGCCGCAAGAATGGTTATTTGTTTTCCCCGGCTTGGACAAAACAAGAATACAAAACAAGTTTAGCGTTATTTTTAGCAATTGTTGGCAATTCCGGAAGCAAACGGATTAACGGTTTTCTTTTCTTTTTGGCGCGGTTTATCCAAAGGAATGATGCAAAGAAAACGCATAAGAGAATTTCCGGCATTTTTGAATTGATGTTTTTTGTTCGGATCAACAAAAATCACATCACCTTTCCCAAAAGGCTTTTCTCCGTTTTCCGTAACCAAAATTCCTTCGCCTTCCAGACAAAAAACTTCGTGCTCCCAACTGTGCCAATGATACGGAGTATTTCCGCCCGGTTCCACTTCGAACATCCTCATGGCAAAGGTCGGAGCATCGTCTTTTTCGGAAATTAACCAACGAATTTTCGTCTTTTTGGCACCCTCAACATTTACATCTTCGAGTTCTACATCTTTGAAATTTACCAATTTCATTTTTTCCTCTTTGTAATTAATCGTGTTTTTTTAAACGGCAATTACTTCTTTCACTTCGGGAACTTCATCTTTGAGAACACGTTCGATTCCGGCTTTTAAAGTGAGAGTGGACATCGGACAGCCGCCGCAGGCACCGACCAATCTAACTTCCACCACGCCGTCTTCGCGCACATTTACAAGTTCACAATCGCCGCCATCCGCTTGTAAAGCAGGACGAACCTTATCGAGAACTTCCTGAACTCTTTCTCTGGATAACATTTCTTCCTCCAATATTTTTTATGCACAAAAATTATACGCCAAAAATTCGTAAAGAAAAATAAAATATGGAAATATTATCAAAATTATTCCCAATTTCCCCAAAGTCAGCAGAAAAGCGTTCCCGCAAAATTTGCCGAAAAATCCTTGACTTATAAAACCTTATAAAAAGGTTGGCAAAAAATTCAAACAAAATGAAAGGAGAATTTGATGAGAAAAAAAGTCATTATTATGGGTGCCGCAGGAAGAGATTTTCACAATTTTAATCTCAACTACAGAGATAATGAAAATTTTGAAGTTGTTGCTTTTACCGCCACTCAGATTCCCGATATCGACGGTAGAAAATATCCGGCGGAATTAGCCGGAAAACTTTATCCGGAAGGAATCCCTATTTATGCGGAAGAAGAAATTGTCGATCTGATTAAAAAATACGATGTCGATCAGGTTGTTTTTGCATATAGTGATGTTCCTCACGAAAGAGTGATGCACAATGCTTCTTTGGTAAATGCCGCCGGTGCCGATTTTATCTTGATGGGAGTTAAAAACAGCAAAATCAAAACCACCAAACCGCTTGTTACGATTTGCGCTACCAGAACCGGCTGTGGAAAAAGCCAAACGACCAGAACGGTTGTTCAAACACTCAAAAACAAGGGATTGCGTGTGGTTTCCATTCGTCATCCGATGCCTTACGGCGATCTCGTTGCTCAGAAAGTTCAAAGATTTGCTTCTCTGGAAGATTTGGAAAAACACAAATGCACAATCGAAGAAATGGAAGAATACGAACCTCACATCAAAATGAATAGCGTCATTTACGCCGGCGTTGATTACGAGGCAATCGTGCGGGAAGCGGAAAAAGAAGCCGATGTCATCGTTTGGGACGGCGGAAACAACGACACTCCGTTCTATTCTTCCGACAAACAACTCGATATCGTTGTCGTTGATCCTCACAGACCGGGAGACGAAGTTTCCTATTATCCGGGAGAAACAAATCTCCATTTGGCGGATGTAATCGTGATTAACAAAATCGATTCCGCCGATTTTGAAAATATTCAAGAAGTCCGCGATAACATCAGAGCCATAAATCCGAGAGCTATCGTAATTGACGGCGCTTCTCCGCTCACCGTTGACAAACCCGAATTGATTGAAGGCGCTCTGGCTCTGGTTGTGGAGGATGGTCCCACACTTACTCACGGAGAAATGACTTATGGTGCCGGAGTGGTTGCCGCAGAAAAATACGGTGCAGCCGACCTTGTCGATCCGCGCGAATTTGCCGTCGGCTCAATTGCCGCAACATTTGAAAAATATCCCGATATCGGAATTCTTTTACCGGCAATGGGTTACGGTGAACAGCAAATAAAAGATTTGGAAGAAACCATCAACAAAGCAGAATGTGATGTTGTGGTTATTGCCACTCCGATTGATTTGAGAAGGATAATCAAGATTAATAAACCTGCCGTTCAGGTTAAATATGATCTTCAGGAAATAGGACATCCCACTATTGCTGATGTCTTGAAAGAATTCTAAAAAAAACACTAATCTCAAGCAGGCTCATCGGAAACGACGAGCCTGTTTTTTATTATCTTCTTTATTCAACCCGAAATACGAAAAATAACAAATTAGC
>NATF01000088.1 GCA_002085205.1 Candidatus Cloacimonas sp. 4484_275
GCTTCTCAAGGGCAAAAGCGTTCCTTGGCGATTTGTGTTCGTTTGGCTCAGGCGCGGTTGATTTCCAAATCCGCAAATGAATTTCCCATTATTATGTTTGATGATGTTTTAGCCGAACTTGATAAAATAAGGGCGGGGTTGATTGTGAAATTGTTGCATGAGAGACATCAGATTTTTATCGCAACTCCGAATGCGAAGATTTATGAAAATTTTCATCTTCCTTTATTGAATCTTGAAAAAGTTATCGGATAGAAAATGAAACTGACCAAAAACATCGTCGGCTGGGTAATGTATGATTTTGCCAATTCCTCTTTCACAACAATAATCGTTACGGTTGTTTACAGCGTTTATTTCAAAAAAGTGGTTGTGAATCAGGGAGAATTGGGAACGGCGTTGTGGGGAAGAGCGGTTAGCATTTCTATGCTTATGGTTGCTGTTTCCGCGCCTATTTTCGGGGCGGTGGCGGATTATTCGCGTTCCAAAAAGAAATTCCTTTTCATCAATTGTTATCTCACCGTAATCTTCACTGCTCTTCTTTATTTTGTGAAAGCCGGTAACATATTTACGGGAATGCTCTTTTTCATTATTGCCAATTTCGGTTTTAACAGCGGAAATGTTTTCTATAATGCGCTGTTGCCGGATATTGCTTCGAGAGATGAATTGGGAAAAGTGTCCGGTTTGGGCTGGGGAATCGGATATATCGGCGGTTTGATTTCTCTTGTTTTGGTTTTGCCGTTGGTAAATAATCACTTAACCAGATTGGTTTTTCCTACGGTTGCCGTTTTTTTCGGATTGTTTGCTTTAATCACTTTTTTTCTGTTGAAAGAGGTGCGCAAACCTTCCAAAAGAACCAATTATTTTAAAACGGCCGTAAACAGAATTATAAAATCATTTGAAAATATTCGTCGTTTTCGGGAATTGGTAAAGTTCATTATCAGTTATCTTATTTATAACGACGGTATCATTATTGTAATCAGTTTTGCGGCGATTTACGGCGCCACTCGTTTCGGAATGAACCAAAAACAATTGATAACTTATTTCATAATTGCCAATGTCACTTCTATGTTCGGAGCAATTATTTTCGGTTATGTGCTTGATAAAATCGGAGCGAAACGAACGATTTCCGTCACGCTTTTCATTTGGCTGATTGTCGTAATTTGGGCTTTTTTCTGTAAGAATGCGAAGGAATTTTATTTCGTGGGAATGTTGGCGGGAATCGCCATTGGTTCCAGCCAATCGAGCAGCAGAACTATGCTTGCTCTTTTGACAAATTTCACGCATCACCGGAAATCAGCGTTGGGCAATTTTGTCCGTCATTATATTTTTCGTTATGGGATTTTTTGTTTTACAAACGGTAAACGAAGAAAAAGGAAAAACCGCCGCTCTGGATTGGAGAGATGATTAGAATCTAATATAATTCCAGTCTTTTTCCATTGGAAACAATTAAAAAGTTTACAAAAGAATTATTGAAAAAAAAATTGTTTGAGAGTAATAAATATAATTTCGGAGGATAAATGCTGAGAACAATGCTTCTGGCAAAAATTCATCGCGCCACCGTTACCCAACGTAACTTGAACTACATGGGAAGCATCACAATCGATAAAAATCTTTTGGAAGAATCCGGTATGCTGGTTAACGAAAAAGTGGATGTTTACAACATAGAAAACGGAAATCGGTTTTCCACATATATCATTGAGGGAGAAGCCGGTTCGGGAATTATCGGAATTAACGGAGCCGCCGCTCGCTTGGTCAGTGTCGGAGACAAAATAATCATTGCCAGTTACGGAGAATTGTCCGCCGACGAATTAAAAAATCATAAACCAATCATTATAATCATGGAAGACGATTTCAACAAAAAGTATCATCGAGCGAAATGAAACCGAAGATTATCACTTCCATTGAAGAGATGAAATCGATTTCCGGCAATTGGAAAGGCAAAGTCGGATTTGTTCCCACAATGGGTTATCTTCATGAGGGACACTTAAGTTTGGTGAAAGCGGCAAGGAAAGAATGTGAAACGGTTGTGGTGAGCATTTTTGTTAATCCCACTCAATTTGCGCCCAATGAAGATTTGCAAAATTATCCCCGTGATTTCGAGAGAGATATTGATTTGTTGTCGAGTCTCAAGGTCGATTTTGTGTTTTTCCCTTCCGCATCCGAAATGTATCCGAAAGATTTTAAAACTTGGGTTTCGGTGGAAAAAATCACGAACATTCTTTGCGGAAAATCCCGACCTACTCATTTTCGCGGTGTGACTACCGTAGTGGCGAAACTGATAAATCTGGTGAGACCGAATTTTATGTATATGGGAGAAAAGGATTTCCAGCAAATTGTGGTGTTGGAACAAATGATTAGGGATTTGAATTTCAGCACGAAAATAGTTCGTTGTCCTTTAATCCGGGAAAAAGACGGTTTGGCGATGAGTTCCAGAAACAAATATCTTTCGGAAACGGAAAGAAAAAACGCACTTTGTTTATACAATTCGTTACTTTTGGCAAAAAAAGAGTTCCAAAACGGAAACAAAAACGCGGCGGATATTCGCGAAAAAATGAAACTTCTAATTGAACAAAACGGCGGGAAAACAGATTACATTGAATTTGTAAATCCCCAAACGCTGGAAACCGTTGACGAACTGTATTCCGGTTGCAAAGCACTGATTGCGGTTTTCATAGGAAAAACCAGATTAATCGATAACATTACAATCGAATAAAAAATCGTTGAGAGGAAAATTTATGGAAGAAGTTAATGTTTTAGTCATCGGAGCGGGAGTCGTCGGACTTTCGATTGCCAAGGTTTTATCGGAAGAATTTGAAGATGTGGTTGTGGTTGAAAAGGAAAAATCATTCGGAAGACACACAAGCAGTAGAAACAGTGAAGTAATTCACTCCGGAATTTATTATTCCAAAGATAGTTTAAAAGCCAAATTTTGTGTGGAAGGAAACAAACTTTTATACGACTTTTGCGAAAAGCACAATGTTCCGTACCAAAATTGCGGTAAATTAGTTGTTGCTACTTCGGAAGAAGAACTTGATGCTTTGTATAAACTCAAAGAAAAAGGCGAAAGAAACGGAGTTCAGAACCTGAAAATCATCGATAAAGAAGAATGCCTGCAATTGGAACCGCAAGTGAAAGCGATTAAAGCCCTGAAAGTGGATGCAACCGGAATCGTGGACACACATTCTTTGATGCATCAATTGGCTTTGCAAGCCGAGAAAAATGATGCTTTTATCATTTATGATATGGAAGTGACTGCAATAAAAAAAGTGGAAAACGGATATCAGGTTAGTTTCGCCGACGGAGAAATTTTTCAGGCAAATTATGTGATAAACAGCGCCGGTCTTTTTTCCGATAAAATCGCCGAAATGGCTGGCCTGGATATTTCCAATCTCAAAATTCATTGGTGTAAAGGCGAATATTACAAAACCACGAAAATCAAAAATATCAAACATCTCATTTATCCGCTTCCCGATCCGAAAGGAATTTCGCTCGGAATTCATCTCACGATTAACCTGAACGGTGAAGTGCGTTTCGGACCCAATGCGTATTATGTGGACGAACTCAATTATGCGATGGACGAAACTTATCTGGATGATTTCTACCAAGCCGTCAACCGCTATATTGAGGTAAAAAAAGAACATTTGCAGTTGGATGATTGCGGAATTCGTCCGAAATTGCAGGGACCGAACGACGATTACCGCGATTATTATATTCAGGAAGAATCCGCAAACGGTCTTCCCAATTTCATTAATTTAATCGGCATAGAATCGCCCGGTCTCACTTCCTGTTTGGCGATAGCCGAATATGTTAAAGAAATTATGAAAAAATAGATTTTTCTGGAATCTTGGAAACGGAATGCAATTTGCCGAACAGTTTCTTTATCACATTTGGGATGCTCAACATCTCGGAGAAAATTTGCATACCGTTTCCGGAAAACCGCTTCAAATAATGTTCCAAGGTATGTGGAACACCGATAGCGGACCGGATTTCAAGAATGCGATTATCAAAATCGGAAATGATGTTTTTCGAGGCGATATCGAAGTTCACCTTCGTTCTTATGATTGGATAAATCACAAGCATAATGAAAACAAAAATTACAATGAAGTTATTCTGCATGCGGTTTTTCATCATTCCGGGAGTTCGGAATTCACGATTTCGGAAAACGGGAAAAAGATTGAAATTATCCAATTGAAAAATTATCTCGACAAATCCGTTTCCAAACTTTTAGTTCAATATAAAAATAAAAAATTTAAAGAAAAAGATAAACATTGCGAATTTTTCGGCGGCTTGTCTTCTCCCGCGACGGAACTGATTTTTGCCAAATTCGGCAAAGAAAGATTGGAGAAGAAAATAAAAAGATTCGCAGCGGAACTGTTCTTCACGGATTTTGACCAACTGCTTTATCAAGGAGTTTTGGAAGCTCTCGGTTACAGCAAAAATAAATTTCAAATGCTCCAATTGGCTTTGCATTTTCCTGTTTCTCAACTAAAAGAATTTCGTCAAAACGGAATGAACAAAGAAGAATTAATTTCAACAATATTCTCAAAATATTTTCTTTTCCTCAGGATCGTTTTGATTTCGAGAAATTCCGCATAAATCTTTATCGGCTTTTTCAAATGCCGAGCGAAGAATTAGGAGAAAAATATAAACTCGGCAAAACTCGTATCGATGTGATTTTTATTAACATAATTTTGCCTTTGATTGTTCTCTATGCGCGAAAAATGTCCTTCGCTCAACTTGAAAAAATAGCTCTGGAAATTTATTCGCAGTATCACGGACTTTCGGAAAATTTCATTGTTTCCCGGATGTCTGTTTTTATGGATAAAACCCAGAAAAGGATTTTGAGAAAAAAAGCTGTTTATCAGCAAGGCATTCTGAAATTATATTATGAATTTTGCCAATATCACGATTGCGAAAACTGTCTGAATAATAAATCGGAAATATTGAAAAAAATGTAATTTTTGAAAAAGATTATCCCAACTTTGGTTGGTTGTTGCAAGATTATTTTTTCGTTTGACAGAAAATATTTTTATCCGAAATTTCGAAGTTAGTTGATATTTTCTCAGTTTGAGCGCAGAAATTCGATGACGATGTAAAGATGATGATATCGTAAAAAGTCGTTTCAAACCTTAAGCAGTTACGAAATTCTTCGACTACGCTCAGAATGACAATCTCGGACTTTTTACGAGTCCGTCAAAGATGAAAGGGTTTAAGAAATATTGAAGAATTTTAAGTAATTCTGTACATGGTTAATTATGCGAACTTTTTCTCTGGGGGGATAGTGATATTATTATAAACTGACGATTAAAGATAAAATATTATTGACGATATTTGAATAGGCCGGAAAAATATTTTTCAAGGAAATAATATGACGGGAAAAAAGAAAAAATTCGATCCGTTTTCAATAATGCCACCTAATACAAGGTGGGTTCCGACAACAAATGAACTTAGAAAACTTGGTTATAATTTTTTACTTCCAC
>NATF01000089.1 GCA_002085205.1 Candidatus Cloacimonas sp. 4484_275
CTTTTACTAATTGAGAATTTTTTTCGTCATCTATATCTCGTCGAACTCCACCGATGGTAAACATTGCGTAACTATTTCTGTTTCCTGTGATTATTTCAAACATATCCAAAACCGGTTCACGATATTTCCACGCCCACATAAAAACCGTGTTGTAACCGAGAAAATGTCCTGCCAAACCGACCCAAAGCAAATGACTGTGAATTCTTTCCAATTCGCCGATAATCGATCTGATATACTTAGCCCGAATCGGAATTTCAATTCCGGGAATACTTTCCACAGCATTGGCATATGCGAACGGATGAGAAGTCGAACATATCCCGCAAATTCTTTCCACCACATAAAAAACCTGTTCAAAAGTTTTCGATTCACAGATTTTTTCGATACCGCGATGATTATATCCGGTTTCCCAGATAACCTCTTTAACCGTTTCTCCGTCACAATATAATTTGAAAAATTCCGGTTCTTCCAACAGAGGATGATATGGACCTATCGGAATCAAAGTTCGTTTACTCATTATCTGTACTCCTAACCGCTTTTCCGTCTGAATGGATATTCGCCTTCCGGCCAGCTTTCCGCAAAAAGAAATCTCTTTAAATTCGGATGATTGAGAAATTTTATTCCCAATAAATCAGGATTCGATTTCCGGTTTTTCTTTCGGAATTATGACATTTAAATTGATTATCCAACCGCTTTCGTCATGACCGAAATGATAGATAATTTCGTAACCTTCTTTGGAATCCATCGCAGAAACAATGATGTAGCGGCAGTATAAATCATTAAAAATATAATCGGCGATTTCAAGAAGCGCGTTAGCTTCTATATAAATCATCAGTCTTTTTACATTTACGATTTTTATGTCTTTTATTTTTTCAGGAAACTTTTCCTTAATTTCTTTTTGGAAATTCTCAATATTCATATTCTTAACCTTTATTTTTTATTTAAGAATTTTATGATTCCGGCAAGCATAGCTTCCGGTTTTGGCGGACAACCGGGAATATACAAATCGACGGGAATCACATTATCAAGCGGACCGGCAAAATTATAACCGGAAGCAAAGATTCCGCCTGTGCAGGCGCAAGCACCGATTGCAACAACCACAATCGGTTTGGGCGCCTGTTTATAAACTTCCAAAAGTCTGGGCTTTGTTTTTTTGGTTACAATTCCCGTCACCAGCATTACATCTGCATGGCGAATGCTTCCCACTAATTTCATTCCAAATCGTTCCACATCAAATCTGGGAGTTAAACAATCCAAAATCTCGATGTCGCAATTATTGCAGGAACCCGCGCTGAAATGAAAAAGCCACAAAGATTTTTTAAAACATTTTTCTTTAAAACCCAATTGTGTCTCCTTATAATCCTAAAATCGCAAGGACAACACTTGCAATGGCAAGTAGATTCATCCAAATCCAGAAAAATCGCATTGCCTGTTTTATCCGCACTCTCGGATTTGTGTTTCGAATTAAAGTTATCAATAAAACCACGACTAGAACCTTTAAAAACGACCAAAGGATATGAATTCCTTCCACATTCAATCCGCTGAAAAAAATTGCCGCTAAAAACGAAGACACAATAAAGCCGATAATTCCGGAAACACTCCCGATAAAAGCTCCTTTCTGAGATTGAACGGCAATAATTTCCGTAAGTTTGATGCTCATTCCCGATTTAATTACGATTGACAGTAAAACCAAAAGAAACGGCACTTCATAACTTAAAATAAGCTTCATTTCCCGAGAAGCTCCGACGGAAGCAAGCGGATTGCCGGAAGCCATTGCTCCTATTATATACATCAACGACGGAATATTAAGCAGATAGATAATTACAATCAAATCTCCGTTAAAGCCGGTTTCAATTCCCATTGCCGGAAGCAAAATAAACACGGAAACCATTACCGCTCCAAAAAGAGCAAAAACGGGAGCAAGAATAAATGTGGTCGGAGAACCGTTTTTGGGAAGAATAGTTTCTTTGAGAAGAAGTTTCACGAAATCGTATAAAGGTTGTAATAGCGGAGGTCCTTGCCGAAATTGAACCCGTGCGGTAATTTTGCGGTCAAACCACGAAAAGAAACCGCCGATTATTCCGGAAAAAACCAATCCCGGGAAAATTAGAAAATAAAATAAATCTTTAATCATTACTTTTCCTGTTCACTTTTTTATCAAAACTTTCCATTCTAAAACAATTATTCATTCCTCATCAATTTTTCCCACAAAAGTTCTTTTACCAAAACTTTATCATTCAATTTAAAAATATTTTCTTTCTCATTTTCATCGAATTCAACAAATTGTAGGGCGCCTTCCGGACAGGTTTCAATACATTTGAGCGTTTGCGTTTCCTCCGTGAATTCGCATAAATCACAAACGGACTTGTGAGCGGAAAAAACCTCGTTCATTAAAGTTCCGAAGGGACAAACGGCAACGCACGATTTGCAAGCAATGCAAAGATTGGAAGAACGAACCAAAGTTCCGTTTTCGTCTTTTTCCAAAGCTTCCGCCGGACAAACGAGAATGCAAGGCGCATCTTCGCATCTGCGACAAGTAAATTTCAGCATTGCCTGCTCAATCAAAGCTTTAATTCCTTTGTTGTCGGGATGGAAATCATAAACACATTCCCCAAAATTCATTCGTCCGTCTTTTCCTTCCCTAAACCTTGCCAAATCAATTAATAATTTTTTCATAATAACCTTAACTGACAATTTTTACATCCAGATGTTCGGATAATTTTTAATTTCACTGTATTTGAAAACAGGTCCGTCCTTGCAAACGAAATAATCTCCCATTGCGCAATGTCCGCATTTTCCTAAACCGCAAGACATATTTTTTTCCATCGAAAGATAAATATTTTCTTCTTTGAAACCAAGATCCACCAACTTAAAAGTTCCGAATTTCATCATAATAGGCGGACCGCAAACCACGGCAACAGCGTTGCTACAATCGATTTTTACTTTATCAAGCAACACGGTTACCACGCCTTCGGTTTCATTCCAAGATTTATCGGCTTTGTCCACACTGCGTAACAGGTTTACTTTTTCGTGTTTTTTCAAATCTTCATACCAATCTTTGTAAATAAAATCCGCAGGTGTTTTTGCTCCGAAACAAATATTAATTTTTTTAAATTTATCCTCTTCTTCCAAAAGGGTGAGAATCAAACACCGAAGCGGCGCAATCCCAACTCCTCCGCCCAAAATCAGAAGTTCTTTGTCATAAAAATTTTCTACCGGATATCCTCTTCCGAAAGGACCTCTGATTCCCAGAATTTCTCCGCCTTTCAATTCGTGCATTTTTCCGGTAACATAACCGGCTTTCATAATGGTGATTTCCATTTTATCTTTTATGTATGCGGAAGAAGAAGGAGTGTACGGAGCTTCTCCGATGCCATCGATTGTTACTTCCACAAATTGACCTGTTTTAAACTCAAAATCTTTTTCCGGTGTAAGAAAAAAAGTCTTAATCAACGGAGATTCATCCACTATTTTATCCAGTCTAAATTTCAAAGGTTCGTAAATATTTCTTTCAGACACTTTCATATCCTTTTGTTTAATTTGTTTTGGCAAGTTCGATAATTATCTCGTTTTTATCGATTTTTCCGATACAAGCGTCAATACATCTTCCGCAACCTGTGCAAGCAATCTCGTCGAACATTTTCGGTTTATGAACAAATTTACACTCATAACGATTTTTAAGACGCTGGTAAATCTTTTTAAGCGGATCTTCTCCGGCGGCAACCCTTTCAAATGCCGGATATTGGCAGATCGATCAGCAAAAAACAATGGCAAGTAGGACAAATTACCGCACAAGCTCCGCAGGAAACACATTTTTGTGCATATTTCTTCCAAATTTCATCATTGGAATTAAGAATTAACTTTTTTGTTTTTTCAGCATCCGGCAGTTCGCTATTATTAGAAATCAACTTGGCGGTATTTTTCTCTCGTATTCTCAAAATTTCATCGGGAAGTTGAGAACATTCGGCAAAATCGGAAGTGTTGATTTCTCGGAAAAATTCTTCCCCCTTTTCGCTCATCGGATGCAAATAAACAGTATCATCAAGATAAACCAAAGCCAGATCACAATTTTTCTCGGGAAAAGGATTTCCTCCGTAGGAAGTGCAATGACAATTGTCGTCAATTTCCATACAGTCGCTGGCAATGATAATGGCGTTTTCCCGATTATATTTATAATAAATATCCAAAAAATCGTTTTCCAAAAAGATTTTGTCGAGCAAATTCAAAGCATTTAAATCACAAGACGGAACTCCGAGAATAATTCTTTTTTTCTCATTTTCTTTTTTTCGCACAACATTTTCTTTGATGGGAAAGAAAAAAGCTTTCAGCGGTGTCGAAGGTTTGGCAATTCCATATGAAATTAAGTCAATATTTTCATCATTAATGAGTTCATAATCCAAAAAGTCATTTTTTCGAATTGGAGCAAAGACATCATAGGAAGCGGTGACATTCTTGAGAATTGCAACCCATTTTGCAATTGGAACAGAGTACAAATTACTCATACATCCTATCCTAATCTATTTTCTCAAAAGATTTTAGGAATTTTTCGTCGCCAAAACAAATTTTTGCTTTTGTTTGTGTCAAGTTTTTTATTTCACCGATAGCATTTTTTGATTTTTATTTATTATTTCGGTTTAGCAAATATTTTTTTATGTTAAATTTTTTCGCAAAATCTATTAAGTTATCAAATAATGGAATAGCAAAATTATATTTTGAGACTCAAATTTTAATTGCAATCCTATTAATGATCTTAATTTTTTTGAATTTATCCGAAAAAAAATCAGGATTTTTATTTTTCCGTATCTCATTTGTTGCGGCAAATCGTTGTAATTGTCGAAGAAAATAAATAGACAAAGAAACCAAATTTTTAATTCTGAATAAGCGCAAATCTTGATAGTGTAAAATAATTTCTTTAAATATTTTGCTTGACTTCAAATCTATATTTTTCGCAGAAAAAACCATGCTGAAAATCAGAATAAACGGAATTGTTCAAGGAGTAGGTTTTCGTCCTTTCGTCTATCGCCTCGCCTCCGAATTAAACTTAAAAGGTTATGTCTTAAACTCCAACTCCGGCGTTATAATAGAAATAGTAGGAAGCGAAAAAAATCTGAATAATTTTGTTTCGCGCATTAAATCCGACTGTCCGCCGGCGGCTTTGATAAAAGAGATTAAAATCGAAAAGAAACAAGATGTCGATTATAATTCTTTCGAGATAAGAAAAAGTGATTCCGACCAAGGTTCCACGCTGATTTCTCCGGATTTGGCAATATGCGAAGATTGTTTACGCGAATTTTCAAATCCTTCTGATCCGCGCTATCATTACCCTTTTATCAATTGCACAAATTGCGGACCTCGCTATTCCATTATAGAAAATACTCCTTACGACAGACAGTTTACTTCAATGAAACATTTCCAAATGTGTAATTTCTGTAGCAGTGAATATTCTGATCCCCTGAACAGACGATTTCACGCACAACCGATCGCTTGTCCTGAATGTGGACCCCAACTACGATTTCTTAACAATAATTTTTCGGAAATTGCCGGCGATCCGATTTCCAACACAATAAAATTTCTTAAACAGGGAAAAATCATTGGAATTAAAGGAATCGGTGGATTTCATATTGCCTGTGATGCCTTAAATTATGAGACCGTGGCAGAATTAAGAAGACGGAAACATCGCCCGGACAAACCGTTTGCGGTTATGTGTTCTCGCGCAAAAATTTCCGAAATTGTTCAGGTCTCGAATGAGCAAATACAACTGTTAAAATCACCGTCAGCCCCCATTTTAATTCTTCCAAAAAAACATAAAAATGAGAGAATTGCCGAAAATGTAGCTCCGAAAAATCCGAATTTGGGAGTTTTTTTTCCGTATGCTCCCTATCATTATCAGATTATCGGAAAAGATTTGCCGTTTTTGGTAATGACTTCCGGAAATATCAGCGATGAACCGCTTGCCGACGACGAAAAAAAATTGGAAAATTTGTGCGATTATTATCTCACGCACAATCGTGCTATTTTAAATCGTTCCGATGATTCCGTCATTCTGCCGGCAAAATCGGCAAATATCATAATCAGGCGTTCGCGCGGCTTTGTTCCTCGTCCCTTAAAACTCCCGTTTTTCTCTGTTCCGACAATCGGATGCGGAGCCGAATTAAAACTGACTTTTGCTATCAGTAAGCAAGATAATCTTTTTCTTTCCCCGTATCTGGGAAATTCGGGCAACAAAGAAACACTCGATTTTTATTTGGAAACTTTGGAAAAATATCAAAAATGGTTTCGAATTAAACCAGAAGTTGCGGCATGTGATTTACAACCGGATTTTTTTACCACCGGAATTGCGGAAAATTTCGGCTTGCCGTTATTCAGAATTCAGCATCATTTTGCTCATAT
The DNA here is from genome assembly GCA_002085205.1 of Candidatus Cloacimonas sp. 4484_275. Classification (GTDB taxonomy): domain Bacteria; phylum Cloacimonadota; class Cloacimonadia; order Cloacimonadales; family TCS61; genus 4484-275. Next base: position 6,388 of record NATF01000089.1, read on the forward strand.
CGCCGCGATAATGGCAGAGCATAATATTTCCGAGCCGGTAATAGGAATTGCTTACGACGGAACAGGTTATGGCACTGACGAAGCAATTTGGGGAGGAGAAATTTTCGTTTGCGATTATTCTGATTTTACGCGAGTTTTTCATCTGAATTACATGCCGCTTCCCGGAGGTGACGCAGCTATCAGACATCCGATTCGTATTGCATTTTCCTACTTGCAAAAATCGGGAATAAATTCAGATTTTTTGAAGAATATTTCGGATAAAGAAAAAAGTATTATTCAGAAGCAACTTGAAAAAAATTTTAATGTGTTCCAAACTTCCAGCATGGGACGATTGTTCGATTGCATTGCCGCTTTGTTGGGACTTTTCCCGCGGATAACTTTCGAAGCTCAATCCGCAATGGCTTTGGAATTTTTATGCGCAAACGAATCCCTTTCGGATTGCGAATCTTACCCCTTTGAAATAAAGGATAACATAATAGATATTACACCTTTAATTAAAGGCGCAAATCATAAAATTGGCTAATTATAATTAAAAGGAAAAAATTATGTGTTTGGCAATTCCCGGTAAATTGGTCGAAAAAAAAGAGGAAATAGGAATAGTTGATTTGGGCGGAGTTAAAAAAGAGATTTCGCTTTCATTTCTACCGGAAGTAAAAATCGGAGATTGGGTTTTAATCCACACAGGTTTTGCTTTGGAAACCATTTCGGAAGAAGAAGC